>JAJDBI010000078.1 GCA_029261435.1 Nitrospinaceae bacterium | reverse complement strand
TAAGTCTTCACCATTTTGCAAGATTACCTTCAAACTTCCACCCATCGACCCCCCATGCAAGGGAGCATAAAGATTGGTTTTGTCTTTTTTAGTTGGAAATCCAAAAAGAATGCGCCGGATGAATTCAAGCAGGGTGGTTTTGCCAAATTCATTTTTCCCGTAAATGATATTGATTCCGGGTGCCAGCCCGGTAATACGCTTGTTGGCAAAAATTCCGAAGCCGTCTATGTGAATTTCGCGTAATTGCATTATGGAGTGGTTTCTTATGGGTCTTGGCGGTTGACCAGTTGATCGAGGGCCAGGTTGCGGGCTTTTAGAGTGATCTCATCGATATCCTCATCAGTGACTAAATATTTTCTTCCTGCCCAGGATTCGAATACAGGTTTCATGGCTTCTTGAATTTTGCTTTGTAGTTGTTGGTTCTGACCGTCTTCGCAAAGACTTATAAGGTCGGCGACAAAATCTTTACCTTCCTTTAAAGAGTCGATGTCATAAGTGCCTGCGGTTTGAGTAAAAAGATCCACCAGAACCCAGGGAGAATGTCCTTCGAAAAACGCGTGAACCTCTTCCACCAGAGCCTTGGTAGCTCCGGGAACCTGCAATTCATTATGGATCGTAGTTCGTCCTGTTAAAACCAGTCGAACTACCAAGCCCTCATGGGTAGATGATTCTTTAGCAAGCTCTTCTACCTGTGACTGGATGGACCTCAGTACATCATTGATGCTGGAGGAGCCGCTGATATCTACTTTAGCGGAGCGATAGCTCACCACATCGGTGGGCACGAACCTGATATTGGCTGGTGCTCCAGAATTCAGAGTGACGAGGCAGCAGCCTTTGGGTCCTGTTTCCTTGAGATGCCGTGCCTGGGTATTTCCGGAGTAAACGACGCATGGATTATTGTCGCGCAGGATTTTGAATTCGTGGACATGACCCAGAGCCCAGTAATCAAAATCGCTGGATATTAAATCCTGCAAACTACAGGGTGAGTAATTATCATGCCCAGATTGTTGGCCGACATTTGCGTGGAGGAGCCCCACCGCAAAACCTTGATCCTGATCTTTCTTGAATTTCAATGCGAGATTTTCATGCACTTCTCTTTGTGGATAACTGATTCCGTAAATCCAAGCCAACGTCTTGCCGTCTTGAGAGACAGGGAAGCGTTCGACTTTATTTCCTGGGAAAATGGTGGTGCCTTCCGGCCAGTCCAGAGTGTGAGACCAACTGTTAGAAGGATCGTGATTGCCATGTACAATAAAAGAGGGAATGCCTTTTTCGGATAGCTCCAGCAGGCCACGGCGAAATTTTAATTGCGCCTGCAGGCTTCGATCGGTTCCGTCAAAAATATCTCCGGCGATCAGAACAGCATCCACCTTTTCTTCCACAGCCAGTTTTACGATATTATGAAAGGATCGAAAGGTGGATTCCCTCAGGCGTTCAGTGAGAGACGGTACTTGGGATGCCAGACCTTTAAAGGGACTGTCGATATGAAGGTCGGAGCAATGAATAAATCGAAAGGCTGCCATGATATATTATTGTCAGGCTGTGTTCCGGACTACAGCCCTTCGGTTGTTTGGGTGTAAGTTATTATACTTCAATAGTATAGACCATGTGTTTTGCTGCCTCAATGACTTTCTTGCAGATTGGCCCGGGCAAACATTATTAGAAAGTGCTGGAACGGATTGAATCAAAAACCATCCTATATAATTATGGAATATCGTCGGTTCGGAAAAACAGAAGAAAATATCTCGGTGATTACCCTTGGCGGGATGCGATTTAAGCACGGCTGGAATCCCCCTCGCTCTCTTCTTCCCAAGGAGTCAATTCAAAATTGTATTGAAATCACGCAACAGGCATTGGAACTGGGTATCAACCATATTGAAACCGCTCATGGTTACATGAAAAGTGAAAACCTGTATGGTGAAGTACTTAAAGAATTAGGCACGCCCCGCGAGAGTTTCAAGATGATGACCAAGGGGGCTCCGATGACAGGAGAGGAAACCCGTGCGCTGGTTGAAGAGCAGCTGGATAGTTTGAAGCTGGACTACCTCGATTTTTATGGATGGCATGGAATTAATAATGAAGAAAGGTTGAAAGTGGCCGTTAAACCGGGAGGGCCGGTAGAGGTTTTACACCGATTACGCGAAGAAGGGCTTATCCGACACATTGGTTTTTCCACGCACGGTTCTTTGGATGTCATTCAAGAAGCCTTGAATACAAACCTGTTCAGTTTTGTGAACCTGCATTATTATTATTTTTTTCAGCGTAACCTTGCTGCGGTGCGGTTGGCTGGGGAGAAGGATATTGGTGTGTTCATAATTTCTCCCAATGAAAAGGGTGGTATGTTGTGGAAACCTTCTCGAAAGGTTGAGGAAAACTGTCATCCATTGACTGCGATTGAGTTCAACGGACGGTTTTGTTTGAGTCATCCAGAAATTACGACATTAAGTATGGGGATTCACGAACCGGAGCATTTTTCGCAAAACCTCTCCATTCTTAACGGGGAGAACTATACTTCACCAGCAAGCCGAGTTATCCAGGAAAAGATGGATTCACCACTTTCCAAAATATCCAGCTTCTGCACTTTGTGCGCGGAATGTTTGCCTTGTCCTGAAGATATCAATATTCCCGAAGTGTTACGTTTCCGAAATTTACTCCAAGCTTATGAAATGGAGGACTATGGGAAGTTCCGCTACAATATGTTTGAAGGTGAAGGCCATTGGTTTCCGGGAAACTTCGCCTCCAAGTGTACGGAATGTGGGGATTGTTTGCCTCGCTGCCCGGAGAAGCTGGACATTCCAAGTCTCTTGAAAGAAACACATAAGGACTTATTTGATCGTAAAGCGTGGTTTAAGAACCAGATTTTTCAACAGGCAGTTTCGGTAGCTAAATTTTTGCGCAAATTTATTCCCGGTCTTACCTGATAGTAGCTTGGCTTTTTACGCTAAAGCACCCTTGTCTTTCTGGCGGTAGACTTTGAGAATATGCGCGGGCTCAGTATCAGGGAGCTCTTTTACGATGCGGATCATTATTGGAAGCACTTTTTTGAAAGCATCGACGAGTCGCGGCTCAAAATCTTTTCCTTTGCCTTCTTCAATGATCTCCATGGATTTTTCAACGGAAAAAGCTTCCTTATAGTATCTTTTGCTCGTCAACGCATCGAAGACATCGCATATAGCTACGACCCGTCCTGCCAAAGGAATTTCTTCACCCTTTAAACCCTGAGGATAACCGGATCCATCCCAGCGCTCCTGATGAGTGAGGGCGATAGTTTCTGCCATTTGCATAACTGTGGAATGGCTTCCTGATAAAATTTCTGCTCCAATTTCAGGATGTTTTTTCATGATCTCCCATTCCTTCTCGTCCAGCTTTCCCGGCTTGAGCAGGATTTCGTCCGGGACACCTATTTTCCCGACATCATGCATGGGACTGGCTTGAAGAATGAGCTGGCATTCCTGCTCAGCCATGCCGATTTCTTGGGCTAGTTTGTGAGAAAGTCGGCTCATGCGAATGACGTGCATTCCAGTTTCGTTGTCCCGGTATTCAGCGGCTCGTCCCAAGCGAAGGATGGCTTCCTGTCGGGTTGCTTCCAGTTGGTGAGTTCTAGTCCGGACTTTTTCCTCAAGAACCTGGTTCTGGTCCCGGACTTGGTTATGGAGCAGTCTGATTTCCAGCATATTGGTGATTCGATGAACTACCTCATTGATGTCAAAAGGTTTTTCGATGAAATCACGGGCTCCGGCCGCAAGGGCGCTAAGTCGAATATTTCGGTCAGACTGGGCAGTTAAAACCAGTATCGGAGCATAGGAATCTTTTTCAACTTCTCTGAGTTGCTCCATGACCTGAAACCCATCCAGATAAGGCATGTTCAAATCCAGTAAGACCAGATCGGGATGGATTTCCTTATACATGTCCAAGGCTTTTCTGGAGTCTTGCGTGCTTTTGAAATTAGTGAAACCCTCGTTTTCCAGTATGTCTTCAAGCAAAACTATATTTGCTTGTTCATCATCTACGATCAGAATATTTGCTTTTTGGAAGTTACTAATCATGCTTTCCTCATTATTTTATAATTTAGAAAATTCTGAAGATCTCAGTTCTTCTTCAATGGTTTTTCGGAATTTTCCGATGTCAATGGGTTTGGTAATATAGGTTTTAAATCCTTCTGCAAGAGTTCGATCAATATCCTTTCTCATCGCATTGGCACTCATGGCGATAACAGGAGTATCATGCGTTTCCTCAAAATTCTTTAGACGTTTCATCGCTTCGATTCCATTCATTCCAGGAAGATTGATATCCATCAGAATCAGGTCTGGTTTATGATAGAGAGCCATATCGAGTCCTAATTCGGCGTCAGGTGAAGAAATCAGTTTGATTTCAGTATAATCCCCTAAAATGTCTTCTACCAGTTTCAGATTGGCGGGGTTGTCTTCGATATAAAGGAGTGTGAAGGGGCGGATATCTCCTGCACTTTCTTTATTTTCATCCGTAGTGAAAAACTTCTCGGTTTCGCTTTCTCCCTGTTGGAGCTGGCAAACCGGCAGAGAAATATAAAAGGTGCTGCCTTTGCCCAAGGTGCTTTCAACTCCTATGGATCCGTCCATTAATTCAATTAATTTTTTAGAGATGGTCATTCCAATTCCTGTTCCTTCAACTTCACTGTTTTCAGCTCCCAGTCGATTAAAGGGGGCGAACAATTGGTTGAACTTCTCTTCAGGAATTCCCATACCGGTATCCATGATATTGATGCGTAGCCTGGAATCGTGTTCAATCTCTGCGGATAGGAAAACCGATCCTTCCTGCCGATTGTACTTGATACCGTTAGAAATCAGATTGAGTAAGACCTGTTTCAGGCGGGTTTTGTCGGCCAGTACATAAAACCTTTTATTGGAAGTAATCTGGTCGACCAGCTTGATATTAAAACCTTGGGCCAGAGGGCGAATTACTGATAGAACTTCCTCTGCTAAATTGGAAATGCATACCGGCTCAAGGGAAACGGTGATTTTCCCGGACTCGATGCTGGCCAGATCAAGAACCTCATTTATGAGTTCCAGTAAATGGCTTCCGGCTTTCAGGATTTGTTTGGTCCTTTTCCTGTGAGCCGTGGGCAAAGGGTCTTTAGTGCTTTCCTCCATCAATTGAGCAAATCCAAGAATAGCGTTCATCGGTGTCCGTAACTCGTGACTCATCCGCGAAAGAAACTCTGATTTGGCCTGGTTATGCTGTTCGGCCTCTTCCTTTGCTGTGTTGAGTTCCAAGGTCCTTTCTTTTATTCTATTTTCCAATTCATTATAGGCACTTTGCAATTCTTTCTCAGCGACTTTGCGTTCTGAGATATCGGTAAAAGTGACTACTGCCCCTTTTATTTTTCCGTTGTCGTAGATGGGTTGGCTGATATACTCAACAGGAAAACAAGAACCATCTTTTCGCCAAAACACTTCTTCGGATTCTTTATGCACCTTTCCATCCTTAAAGGCGGCATAGATATGACAATCGTCTCTGGAATAGGACCTCCCATCGGGATAGGAATGATGGACCAAGGAATGTTGCCCTTTACCCATAAGTTCATCTTTTGAATACCCCAGCATTTTACAAGCAGCAGGGTTGACAAAGGTGGTCACACCTTCATTATCCAGCCCATAAATGCCCTCACCGGCAGAATTGAGGATCAGGTTTCGCTCGCGATGAACCAATTCAATTGCATTTTGAGACTTTTGTACTTCTTCTCCAGCGTTCTTTCGCTCTGATATATCTCGAATAATACCCAGAAAACTTTGTTTGTCGTTCACAATAGATTCTGAAACGCTTAGTTCCATTGGAAAAACTGTTCCATCTTTTCGCTTGGCAGGTACTTCTCTCACCATGTTGAGAATATTTCGCTTTCCTGTTTTCAGAAAAGCCTGAAGATACCCATCGTGCTCACTTTGATAGGGCTCTGGCATCAGCATTTTTACATTTTTCCCAAGTACCTCACTGGTGTCGTAACCAAATTGTGTTTTGACAGCGCGATTAACCGATTGGATGGTTCCAAATATATCAATACAGATGATAGGGTCAAAGGCACTGTCTAGAAAGGAGCTTAACCGCTCTTCATTCTCGATGATATGTTGCTGGCTTCGGGCATAGCGTGAGCGAAGGAAGAAAGCGATAACTCCGAAAACTATCAGTAGTCCAAATAAAAACAAAAACCAGACCAATAACGTTTTAATTGGCCGAAACGCCTCGCCTACATCCAGTTCCGCAGCCAGTCCAATATCCATATCCTTAACCCAGGTCCAGGCACCTACTACTGGTCTTCCCCGATAGTCGCTATAACCTTCAACTTGTATTCCGTCTCTATGTTGAATGGCCTGACTGGCCATAAAAGTTAATGGCCATTGGGAGACCTTCTCATCGGGGTGAAGTTTTTTAATTGCTAGATTTCTTCCTGGATCGCGGATTTTAATATTGAAAACGGATTTTTGTCCAGGCTGGATAAGACCCAATGCAATCAGTTGTGAATCAAATCTGCTGTTGGAAACCAAAATGCCCTCATCATTAAAGGCGTAAGTTTCTCCCGTTGAACCAAATTGGCCTATTGAAAGAATATGGCTGAACTCTTTTTCTGGGCGAATCCGGAAAGCCAGTACGCCAACAATATCGCCGGTATGGCTGTGGATGGGGGTTGAAACAAACATTGTGGGAGAGTCAGAATGAAAAACTCCCTCTAAATCCGGTAGTGGAATTTCTCCTGGAAAGGGTTGTGAAATTACAGTGTCGCCTTGTTTGGAGCGGTAGAAGAAATCTGATTTTTCCAGTAATTGTCTTTTACCGATAGGGGCATCTAAAAGAGCCCCAACTTGTTTTCCTGTAAGGTCGAATAAAACGAAGCCAATGAACCCATAAGTTTTGCAATCTTCTCCCAGGTTTTTTCTGAGCCAAGCCAGTTCTGATGATTGGCGCAATATATTATTAGTGGTGGAATCGGATTTGGCGATTTCGAGTAGAGAAATTAATTTCTGGTAGGTTTTTGGTTGACGGGACAGGACTTGAGCGTCGAGCTTAACCCCTTCAGTCCATATGTTGAGTGTTTCTGCATTTCCTGAAAGAATTAACTTTAACTGTGTAGCTAAGTTTTCCTTCATTTGATTTTCGACGGTCCAAATCCCTATTCCTCCAACACTTAAAAGTGTTACGAAAACCAGTGGGTAAAATATTAAAAGAGAAGAAAGTCTTTTTATCAGTTTCTGTGAAAAATTGTTTGGCTGGAGTATGGTAGCGGCCATTAACTTTTTCCCTGAAAAATCTTATGATCACATGTTCATTTACATTAAGTGTCGCGGATAATGATTGTTGAATCAAGTTTTTTTTCAAGGCAGGATAATGTAAATTAGATGTGAAATTAGAAAGAAGGAATTTTTGTGAATGGGGCCTTTCTTCAAAACGCTTGAAGATCCGTGTTTAATCAGCATCTAATAGGGTTTTGTGTATTGGAGTCGGGATGCTTTGGTTGCATTAATTTGGGCATCCTGAAGTAGGTTGTTTAAATACCTTTTGAAGGTATTTCCATAAGGTTTTCACAGGAATCCAGAAGCTTTTGGGCATTGCGATAAGTATCGTCTTTTTTCAATACACTTTCCAGCAATGGGATGGCCTTCTCACATTTAAGCAATTTGGTATAAATTTCTCCCATGATGAATTGCAGGTGGATTTCATCGGGGTCTATCAGGCTATAGCGGTTGCCATACATGAGTACTTCTTTGGCTTCACCCAAACCGCGATAACTGAAAACGATGCTCTGTAAAAGCTTGAGATTCATAGGATCTTCGTCAAGAGACTTGAGGGTGTATTCCAAGGATTTCAGATACTCTTTTTTCATATTGTAAAATTCAGCGGCGGAATGCCTGAGAGCTTTATCTTCGGGGTTTTTTTCTGTTGCTTGAAGAAGGTTGATCAAACCTATTTCGCGCATCACGGTTCCCATTTGGTTTGGGTCACTCTTAGCGGTGTTCTTGAAATAGTCCAAGGCCTTTTTCTTTTCCCCCATTTCTAGAAGGTTGTGCCCCATATATAAATGCGCATAGCTCAGTTTAGGGTTTTTCTCTAAAACCATTTTTAGGATTCCAACACTTTTTTCATGTTCTCCTATTTGATAATAGCTGTGACCCAGATTGAGAAGATTTTCAAGGTTGTCAGGGTTTTCTTCCACATGTTCGAGCAGTCTGGCCATTTGTACTTTGCCGGCTTGCAGGTGATATCGGACGAGATTATTGTCTTCCAATAATTTCAATGCTTTTAGCAATTGCCCACGGTTGCTATACATCACGCCGCGTTGGTAAAGATCCATGGCATCGTAATAGTTTTTTAGCAACAGCCGATCTGTTTCTGAAAGGTTTTCAACATAGTTGGCAACTTGATCGAAAGAAGCCCGGTTGAATACATACTTCTCCCGTCCTGATACGTCGATCACATTCCCGAGGTCGAGATAAAATTCAATAGCAGGGTGGTTATCGGTGATGAGAGGATGGCCCGCGCCTAACGCTTGAATTTGTTCATCGAGAAGCCAGATATTGCTGAGAAAAGAAAAGATATTTGGGATCTCAATATCGGCCAGTGCTTTTTTTACTTCCGGTTCTTCCAGGCGGACTTTTAGTTTATCAAAATCGATCTGGATTGGCTGATCGGAACCAATAATGAGAATCTCATTTGCCACTGACATCCAGCCCATGGTGTAGGGGAAAACAGAGCGGAAGGTTTTGAAGTGCATATCCACTTCCTCTTCTCCCTGGCTATGAAGGGGAATCCATTGTGCGGCGATTCCTCCAGGCTTCAGGCGGTTTTTCTGAAGCTCGTAATATTCCCTTGTATATAAATTTACGGTGAATGCTGTGCGAGGGGGCGGGGGCTCAGAAGTGATGACATCGTAACGCTTGTGGGTGGTCAGAAGATGGTTGCGCCCATCCTGAATGACATAATTAATTTTGGGGTTCTTTAGTGCTTGATGATTCTGGTCGGCAAACATTTCCCCTGCATTGATGACACTGGTAGATAGCTCCAGGCTGTCGACAGACTTGACGCGTGGATGCATGCCGGCCGCACCTGTGGTTTGTCCTGTTCCAAAGCAAACCACCAACACGTCATCAGGTTGATCCACCAGTAGGATTGGAACATGCGCGAACAGTTTCATGTAGCGTGTCGCGATCAGGTTGGAGGCGGACATGGAAATGCCATTGGTGATCAACCGCTTCGCAGTAGGATCGAGAACTCCATAGTCGTCCTTGAAAACGGCCACGGTATCGGAGAGTCCTTCTTCGAAATACAACAACTTTTTAAGGTTGCGTTTTCCGGCACTGTCTCTCATGAAGAATGGATTTAATAAATCAGCAGGGATGGCCATGTTGACAAAGAGAATCAGCGCTGCGAAGACAACGGTTAATCCCTTGCGTACTGCCGGAGTCATATAGTTTCCTGTCCGGAATAGTAAAACTGTGGTTAGCAGGTTCAAAGTCGCGATCAGGGTCAGACTGACTTGGCTGCCTAAATTTGGCAGAAACAAAAACCCTGCACATAAAGATCCAAAAATTGCACCCAGAGTATTTGCCGAATAGATCTGACCGGTGGCTTTCCCGACATTTTTGTGTCCGCCCGATACTACTTTTATCAGCAAGGGAAAACACATGCCCAGTAGCAGGGTAGGTAACAGCATGAGTCCTGCGGAATCCTTGAAGTAGCGTAAAAATGCTACAGCGGGATCGGTCAGGTTGTACCCGTTCCAGGGAGCTGAAAGGATTGACTCGATCCCGTAAAGGGAACCAAGTACGTATAGACCGGTACTGGCCTGCAGTATTAACAAGGCGGTCCGGATATTATGAATTCGTGATGCCAGAGGTATTAGCAACAGGCTTCCCAAAAAGATTCCCAGAAGAAATACCGTAAGCATCATGCTGAAGGAGTAGACAGTGCTGGCAATACTGAACACTAATAGTCGAGTCCATAGCACTTCATAGGCTAAAGCTGTGAATCCACAAATAAAGCTGATGCCCATCCAGAATTTTTGGTCTGCGTTCAAGTCGATGCGCGGCATCCGTAACGGGGGTAGTCGAAATTTCCAGTCGGCTCCGGGAGCGATCTCCAGATAAATGCTCAATGCGCTGATTCCGATCAGCAGGTTTACTCCCGCCGCCAGAAGAACAGTTTGCAGAACGCCGAACGTTCCCATCAGGAAGAATCCGGTCAGCAGGCAACCTGATGCTGCACCCAGGGTATTGAGGGCATAGAGGAGGCTCACCTGAGTTCCCATCCGGCTGTCGTCCGTTACGCAGTATTTACTGATAATCGGCAGGGTAGCTCCCATGAAAGTGGTGGGAATCAGCATCATCCCAAAAGCAAACAACATTTTAATCGCATTCTGCAAGGGAACCGATTCTGGGATGAAACTGTGCAGGGAGGCATAAAGTCCCGAAAAATTGGCGAATAAGAGAGAGAGGAGGGCACCACTGGCAAAAATCAGGATTTCTATCCATCCATAGATCAGAAGGGCGGCTGGGGCTTTGCTACCAGCAGAAGAACTGTTTATGTCTGGTAATCGGTCAACGGCATAGCCGAACAGGTAACTGCCCAAGCCTAAACCTGCCATGAATGCTGCCAGTACGACCGATACTGAGAACACGGTATGCCCGAACACCAGGGTCAGCATCCGGGTCCATACGATTTCATAGGTCAAGGCGGTGATGCCGGAAATGAAAAATAAAAAATAAACAATTGGGGATTGTCGCATATCGGATTAGTCGTTTCTTATCTGGACGGGTTTTGAAAAACCTTCAAATTAATTGACATTATCATGGGCTTCAAGTAATTTTTAAGAAGGCCTCTGAAAATCAGGTGTTTTACGTGTTGTTACCCTTATGTATAGAAGGGACTGTGTAAACGTTTTTTTAGAAGTGCCTTTATAATACAATCTTTTCATATAATAAATGTAAAAGTTTCATCCTTATAGGTGGAGTTTATGGGAACTGGAGAAATTAAAATCGCCGATGTTGACCATCCTTATGCAAAGGAAAATGGAGTTGAATGGTCTGAAGATGCCTGGGAGAGGGTGAAGCATGCTCCGGAGTTTGTGCGACCGGGTATTCGCAAGCTGATGGTTCAGCGGTGCATGAAAAGAGGGTTCAAAATAGTGACCTCTGATTACCTGACCGAAATTCGAAATGAGTCCATGATGCTGGTGTCTAAAAGAGTCAAGGGATTTGGCTTCGAAGAATTGACGATGGATGCTTTTGATGTGGCGAAGGATAAAATGAGGCAAAGTCCACGCAAGGTGGAAGTGATTGAAGAAATTGAAGATTTTCTTTCGATGCGTACTGAGAAAAAAGACGATATTGTTGAAAAGTTTAAAAATTATATGGAAGTTGCAACCCCACAAGGTATGCCGTGGAGCAAGGAAGCCTTGGAAAAAATGGAGAAGGTGCCTCCCTTTGTTCTAGGTATGGCCAAACAGACCATTGAGGGTCGTGCCCGCCAGCGTGGAGATAAGATGATCACCCCTTCTATCATTGATGAAGTGTTCACCAATATCATGCCTGCATCTGCTAAAGAAGCTATGGGGATGGAAGTGACCGAAGAAGACCTCAAACGTGACGAACAGATTGATCAGGAAAAGGAAGAGGCCGTTGAAATTTCTCTGAAATGGGAAGACGATGCATTGGATAAAGTTTCGCGCATTCCGATTCCTTTTATTCGCAACATGGCTGTGAAACGTATTGAACAAGAGGTGACTAAAGAAGGAAAAGAAGTTGTAACGCTGGAATTATTTGAAAAATATCGGTTCACTTTTTAACCGCGAGGTAGCTATGGTTTCTGAAATGAATTGGGTTTATCCGGCAGGAATGATTATTTTGGGTTCGTTGTTTATTTTTTTTCTGAACAGCCGGATTCCCGTACGACAAAAGTATCGAAGAGGTGCAAGAAAGTAAGGGCACAGCGCCAAACTTATTGGGTGGTTGGGTTTATCCCGGACAGATCAGCCCAGACTGAAGTTTTTTATGAATGCCTTCCTGGAACAAGGGAAGGCATTTTTTTTGACGCAGTAAAGTTGGGTTATTGGGAATAGTATTTATATGAGAACGAAACCCTTGGAATATAAAAGTTGGTTGCAGGAATACCGGTGGTTCTTGTTGTTTGAAGGATTGCTTGCCGCTGGTATTTTCTTCATGGATTTATCCTTGGAATTGGGAATTGCGGGTGGAGTCCTTTATGTAGTTCTCGTTCTGGTGGCTTTGTTGGCCAGACAAAAACGTTATGTTTGGGGTGCGGCAGTATTGGGGACGATTTTAACTGGCTTGGGATACTGGTTATCCCCTCCGGGAGGTGAGTTTTGGAAGGTGGCTATAAACCGAATCATTTCCCTTCTACTTATCTGGGGCACGGCGTTTTTTTGCTATGTATTCAAACTAAAAGAAGAGAATTTAGAAGTAGTGCATGATCAGTTGGAAGAGCAGTTTAAAGACCTCGCCAAAAAAGATGCTGAGCTTGAGTTTGCTAACAGGCAATTAGAGAAAAAAGTT
>JAJDBI010000077.1 GCA_029261435.1 Nitrospinaceae bacterium | reverse complement strand
CCCGGGAGAATAAAGTGCTCTGGCTATTCTCTGGAACTTCAGATGGAAATAAAATTGCCCGGGATCTGATTTCAAATAACTACTCTCTAAAGGTATTTGTGGCAAGCCAGTATGGAAAAGCAGTCGCAGCAGAATCTTTACCGCCGAATATCATTGAAACAGGAAGAATGAATGAGGATGAAATATTTTCACTGGGAGAACGAGAAAGCCCCAAAAAAGTGATTGACGCAACACACCCTTATGCACTGGAAATCAGTAAGAACTTAATGCGGTTCTGCCAGAAGAAAGGTATTCCTTACATTCGCTATGAACGGCCAGAAGAATCGATAACAGGGGAAAATATTTACTATGTAAATAATGTAAAAGAAGCAGCCGAAAAAGCAAAATCACTTGGAAAAAGAATTTTACTGACACTGGGCTCCAAAAGGATTGAGGACTTTCTCTGTGACGAGCTCCGTGGGCGAGTTTTTATCAGGATGCTCCCTGATCCTCAATTGATTGAGGATTTATTGTCCAAAGACATTTCGCCTGATAGAATAATCGCCATTCAAGGTCCTTTCAGTATTTCAATGAACCATGTAATGATGAAAGATTTTTCAATTGATTGCGTGGTCACAAAATCTTCTGGGAAAGAAGGAGGAGTTCCGCAAAAAATTGATGCGGCAAAGCAACTCGGGATCCCCGTTATAATTATCAAACGGCCTGAATTAACATACCCAAATTTGTTTCACAATGGGAATGATGTAGTAAACTTTGTAAACAATTCAAAATACTAGATTCCCTCTAGAGAATTTATGGAAAATATTTGGTTTTTAGCAGGTGGGTTATTTTTGGGGTGTCTCCATGCCTTGGAGGCGGATCATATTGTGACAGTATCCACTTTGATACTGAACAAGGATTCCCTGAAGAACTCCATGAAACTGGCACTCAAATGGGCTTTGGGGCACAGTATCACCCTACTGGTTCTATCAGGATTGACTTTCTCACTCAACTCCGCATTTATGGCCCTAATGAGCACCTCTGCCGAACAAATGGTTGGTGCAACCATGATCTTCCTGGGACTGATTGTATTCTTTCAGGAAGTAAAACACAGCACGAGGCTGAAGAGAGCTGGGCCAGAGCATTCTCAGTTTTCAGGATCCAAATTATTTGGCATGGGGGTTTTACATGGTGTCGCCGGGTCGGCTTCTATCTTTTTGCTTATTCCAGTTGCGCTGACTGAGTCCATCCTGTCCGTTTTCCTCTATGTAGGTTTATTTTGTTTTGGAATGATTTTAACCATGAGCCTTTACGGTTTTTTCATGCAGAATATTGGCTTGAATAAAAACTTTTCGGGTTACCTGCCCAAGGTCCGGTTTGTTGTTGCTATTTTTTCTGTGACCATTGGAATCAAATTACTAGGAACATAATAATGATATATGCCGTAGGAATTGGACCCGGTGATCCAGATATGTTGCCCCATAAGACTGTTTTGCTATTGCAGGATGCCGATGTTATTTCAGGCTTTGAAACGGTTTTGAACCTGGCTGAGAAACACTTCAACCCTAACGCTGTTCGTATATCGATGGGCTACAAAGATCAGAGTCAAAAGCTTGAGCAAGTAGGAGAATTATCCCGGGCAGGTAAAACATGCGTAGTTTGCTTCATGGGAGATGTTAATTTTTCAGGCTATGAATATCTGGAAAGAATTAACAACGACTGCCATGAATCCAATCCCGTAATAATACCCGGAATAAGTTCCGCCCAAATCGCAGCATCCAGAACTCTGACGGCCTTTGAGACCAGTGTATTTTTAACATTTCATAAACGCGGAGACATTTCACAGGATAAGGAGTTTTTGGTCTCAGCTTTAAAAATGGGCAAGTCTGCAATCGTCATCCCTTTACCCTGGGATTTCATGCCAGCTGAAATCAGTCGCTATCTGATCGAACAGGGAATTCCTTCAGAAACAAAAGTTAATGTATTTGAGCATCTGACCTGGCCAGAAGAAAAATCGTACAGTCTAACTCTGGAAAATTGCAAAGATAAATTTTCAGATGTTTCCATTATGGTCATTGGTTCAATTAATAACTAAATATAATTTAACCCGTTAAACATTAAACCTACAGGTAACCATGACATCACCGTATTTCCCTTTTTCTGCGATCGTTGGCCAGGAAAAACTGAAGGAGGCCTTGATTTTAAATGCCATCAACCCAGCAATTGGCGGTGTCTTGATTTTTGGTGAAAAAGGAACGGCAAAATCAACAGCTGTAAGAGGATTAAAAAATATTTTAGGGTTGATTTCTTCTAACAAAGAAGTTCCTCTGGTTGAACTTCCTCTGTCAGCCACCGAGGAAATGATTGTGGGGACCATTAATATACCTGACACTCTTAAATCGGAACAAGTTCAAATTGAATACGGTCTGTTGCATAAAGCAAACGGAGGGATAATTTATATCGATGAGGTAAATTTGCTGGAAGACCACCTCGTTGATGTAATCCTTGATGCCGCCGCGATGGGAGTCAACCGAATTGAAAGAGAGGGAATAAGTCACGAACACCCTGCAAACTTCATCCTGATTGGAACCATGAATCCTGAAGAAGGTGAGTTGCGTCCACAACTTCTGGATCGGTTCGGAATATCTGCAAAAATAAAAACTGAAACAGAAATTCCTACAAGAAAAGAAATTGTTTGTCGAAGGCTGGAGTGGGAAGAAGAAAAGCAGGGTTTTGCCGAAAACTGGCTACCCAAAGAAAACAGTATTGGCGAGTCCATTGAAAAAGCCAGGCAACTGCTTTCAAAGGTGACCTTAAGCGAGAAGAATTTGGAATTAGCCATAAGCCTTGCTTTACAAGCCAATGTAGAAGGACACCGCGTCGACATTATCATTTGCAAAACGGCTAAAACCCTGGCAGCCTTATCTGGCAGACAGGAGGTCAATGAGGGGGACATATACCGTGCTACGGAATATACCTTGAATCACCGCACCGATTCTCTTCCTACCCCACCCTCAAATGACACCCCTGACGATCAAACAAAAAATGAAACTCAAAATGAAACTCAAAATGAAACTCCGAACCCCCAATCTGGCAATCAATCGCAATCATTCCAAACCGAACAGCCACCGGCAACACAAAACTTTGAAACCCTTGATATCATCACAAATGCGGCTCAAAATAACGTAACCGGAAAAACAGTAGACCCAAAACAAAAAGTTCGGCGAGGCAAAGTGATTGGCTCGTTAGATTCAAATATTAATACGGCAAACCAGTCCGAAATTGCCTTTTTCCCTACTCTTCTTAAGGGCATCCGGAGAGGCAAAAGAAAACTTTCTGAAATTGACACCAGCGACCTTCGCTTCAAACGGAGAATTTCAGGACGCAAGGAGTTGCATGTCCTTGTTATTGACACATCAGCTTCTATGGGAACTTCACAGCGTCTTTCCTATGCCAAGGGTCTGATGCAAAGAATACTCAAGAATGATTACCAGAAGAAAAACTTTGTTGCAGTTGTAGGCACACAGGGGGACCGGGCCAATATAGTACTAAAACCTACCCGCAATTTTTTACAGATTGATCAAGTTATGAACTCCATCAAGGCAAAAGGGAGAACTCCCTTACTACATGCTATTGATAGTGCACTAAATCTTGTTGAAAGTTTCCACATGCAAAACAAGTTTTTAACAAATTTACTTGTGGTGATATCCGACGGAAAACTGAACGTCCCCTTCCGCAATTCAATTACAGAAGACTTGCAATGGCTGGGGAAGCGCATCAAAAAACTTAATCTGAATAATTTCATTGTAGACTCCAATCAAAAGTATAACCGCTCCTTCCTCCTGCAAAAAATGGTCACTATCTTTGATGGCCGCTATATGGCAATGGAAGACACCCTTCTTCAAGGAAAGATTTCTCTTTGAATCTTTGTATCTAATAAATGGCAATCTATTTCTTTGTATCCGTTTCTTCAGACTTACATCTCTTTTCAGAAAACCTGGATACGTTCCGAGACTTGGGACTCGAAGTCCATGCCGATTATCTTTCGGAGTTCTCCCAGTATGAATCCCGATTAAACGCAAAAGATGTTGTAGTTTCAAAAAATTTTGGCGGACTTTCGTTTCAGGGAGAAATCTTGACGCAGATCAATTCCGTTGCCATAAAAAACAACTTTCCCTTTCTCTGCCTCCCCGGATACAAAAATGATGATCCCTCTGTGCTTGCCCTGTCCACGGCGTCTCTTGATACATGCAATCAACTTCTTTCCTATTACGAATCTTTCTCCCTGCCAAACCTGAAGGAGTCGTTGAAGTTTTTGAGCGATCAATATCTGGGAACATCCCTGGGTTACGTAGGACCAGAAACTTGCCCCGATTTTGGCCTGCTACCGGGATATGAAGACATTTCTTCAAGACAAGGATCAGGCAAATCCATTAAAAAAATCATCGCCATTCTTTTTTATAGAGCACATTTTCTTGCCAATGATTTTGAACCTATCCAGATGTTAGTTGAGTCTATCGAAAAATCCGGGTCCATTGCCCTCCCCATATACTGCAGTACGATGAAACAATCGGCGGGTGAAGCACACCCTATTGAAAAAATCCTCATCGCGGATGAATGCATTGCAGACGTGGTGATTGATTGTTTGTCCTACGCAACAGCTGATTTAGCAACCACAGGCAACGTAGTGCAGGGCAATAAAGATGGCGATGGGTTATTTGTTAACCTGAACCGCCCTGTGCTTCATGCTCTTTACAGCTCCGAGTCCGAGAAAGACTGGCTCGAAAACCCAAAGGGTCTTAGCCCCCGCGACATGGCCATGAAAGTGGTCATGCCTGAATTTGATGGTAAAGTCATCGCGCACCCTATTGGATTTGTCGAACAAGTTCAGAAAAATGGCAAAACAATGCCTTTATACAAAGGCAATGCTGAGCGTGTTGAACGCCTGGTTTCTCTTGCCAATAACTTTGCTGAACTGGCTTTCAAAGAAAATAAGGATAAAAAAGTAGCTATTATCCTGACAAACTACCCAACTCAGAATGCCAGAATCGGTAACGCAGTTGGACTGGATACTCCAGCATCCTTGATTTCGGTTCTACGAGAGCTCAAGAAAAATGGCTACGATATAGACGACATTCCAGAAAACGGCGATGACCTTATTCATGCTTTGATTGATCAGGTCACTTACGACACCGAGTTTTTAACGGAAACCCAGATTGAACTGGCTCCGGCGCAAGTCGAATCAAACGACTATAAGGATTGGCACGAATCCTTCCCCAAAAAGAATCAGTCAGAAATGGCAAGGGACTGGGGCCAACCTCCCGGAAATGTATATATCCACAAGGACAAATTTTATTTACCCGGACTTTTTTTCAAAAATGTATTTGTGGGTATACAACCTCCACGAGGATTCGGCGAAAATCCTGTCGCAATTTATCATAGCCCTGAAATTGTACCGACTCATCACTACCTGGCCTTTTACCGCTGGATTAAAGAGGGTTTTAATGCAGATGCTGTAATTCATATGGGAAAACATGGCAACCTTGAGTGGTTGCCAGGAAAATCCGTTGCGTTGGCAGAAACCTGTTATCCAGATTTAGCTATTTATGACCTTCCCTTCTTTTATTATTTCATCATCAATAATCCCGGAGAAGGTTCACAGGCAAAACGGAGGACCCATTCTGTATTAATCGACCATATGGTGCCGCCCATGACAAGGGCAGACCTATATGACGATCTGGCGCGGATCGAACAATTGATTGAAGAGTGGACCTATATCCAGAGTGTGGATCCCGACAAATTGGACATTATTCAGACTCAAATATGGGAACTCTGTGAAACCAATAACATCAATCATGACCTTGGCTTTGACACACCTCCTGAGCATTTTAAAGAATATAGAAAAGCTATCAATGGTTTTCTCTGCGAAATCGGGAATACACAGATTCGTGAAGGTCTGCACATACTCGGTAAAATTCCCAAAGGAGAACAACTCATAAATCTGTTTGTCAGTTTGGCAAGAATTGATACCCCTCCTTATAAAGGCACACAATCCTGTTTTATGCAGGTTTGCGGTATCAAGGACACTTCTTATTTTATTAATCAATCTGAAGAATTAGACTGCATAATTCCTGATGCAATTTTGAATTTTTACGGAAAACTTGTCGAATCCCGAGGCGATTTGTTGCAGATGTTCGACACCCTTTCTTTCACAATTCTTGATCATTGCATTAAAAATGATATCAATATTCCGGCAACAATTGACAGTCATATAGAATCCTTGTTGGGCGTTCCCGTACCTGACCTGTCCAGAACAATCCATTTTCTATTGAAAGACATTTATCCCAAGTTAAAACAAGTTGATGATGAACTGATCCACCTCATGGAAGCCTTGAATGGAGAATTTGTCGAACCGGGTCCTTCAGGAGCTCCGACGAGAGGAATGGCCACAATTCTTCCCACCGGAAGAAATTTTTATTCTGTTGATAT
>JAJDBI010000076.1 GCA_029261435.1 Nitrospinaceae bacterium | reverse complement strand
AAGATTTTTCACCGATGGGTTGCCCGGGATAAAAGCGTCTTCATAGTCGAACTCGGGATCAACCATATCTTTGGCGTGCATGAACTCATGGATCAGGAAAGCATCGAGTTCCTGAGCTTCCTCAGGGTTACTGAACCGACTCGCCAGAACTCTCATCTCAATGATGGGGTTCCCGGAAACCCGGTTGAGCACGTTGGAACCTTCATCCACTTTATTGATTCCGCGCTTCACCACTACTTCTTTAATGCGCTCTTCGAATTCACGCGCCAGATCGTAAGCAATTTCGTCATTTTGTTCCGGCTCGTCATCATCATCTTCCATTTCCGCGACGGCGGTCACTTCTTCTTCCGACTCAATCGCTTCCCCTTCAGCACTGGCTTCGAGTTGCTCCGTCTCAACTTCTTCGGATGCTTCTTCAGAACTCTCTATCTCTGCAACTTCGTTTTTTTGAACCAGAGCCGACTTTCTAACTGTACGCTTGCGCTTAGGAATAAGACCTACTGCTTCCAAGGCACGCAACACGTGATCCCCTAGTTTTAATCTCTCAAGAAAAAACAGGCGGTTGACCTTTTCAAAGGCTGCCTCTCGATCATCTTCCGGGAGTTCGTAAATAGGATCGGCAAGAGAATGAAACTCGTCATAATCCGAACGATAGCCAGACCGCTCCAAATGATTAAGGTGCCGAAAAACAGATTCTTCCATTAGCTGAGCGCTATAACTGACCTTCATTCATTCACACAAATAGTAGGGTTAAAAACACTGAAAATCGGTGGACGAAGACAAACCTCACCCCTCGAATTAAAAGCCTATGATATCTTAACTTATCTTCTTTTAAAGGCCTGTGTCAAGACAAATGGCCTTTATTTTTTATTCATTAACCATTGAAAAAAGCTTGCATCTTACATTCTGGAAGCTGGATGCCAGAATCAACCCGGGCTGACCTTCTAAAGCTTCAAATTCCAGTACCTGCAAGCAGCGACCCAGCAGTCAAACGGCCCTCCAAACAACTCGAACTCAGGTTTTTCCTGTAAAATTGACTCGTTTTCGGGCCTGGACTATTTCTTATCAACAGAATCCTTGAGTTTTTCGATCTCCTGAATCGCTTTCATGATCGGTTCAGGGTCACCCAGATCTTTGGCAATTTTTCTGGCCTTACTGATGTATTCGTCTGCCTGATCATAGCGGGAAACCAGAATCTCCATTCGAGCAACCGTCAATTCAAACTTAATCAAGCTGGTCCAGCTCTTGGTCTTTTCAAAACACTCACTGGCCTGAGCAAAATAGCTTTCTGCATCCTCAAACAAATAGTCTTTGAACTTCAGGTTGCCCAGATAAGTGAAATCCTGACCAGCCCCCATAAAATCACCAACCTCGCGGGTGAGTTCAAGAGCTTTCAAATAAAACTGTTCGGCTTCTTTACGCTCGCCATTGCTGAAAGCGAGATTGCCAAGGTTGCGGTAATCTTCAGCGATTTCTTTTTTATCATTCAACTTGCTGGAGAGGTCAAAGGCTTGCTGGAAATTTTCTCCGGCCTTTTCTCTATAACCTCGCTCCATGTTGAACTTACCCAGATACCTCAGATCAATGAGAATCTCTTTCGGGTCATTCAGAGCCTGTGAGCTTTCAAGAGCCTTTTTGTAATAGACCTCCTGCTTGGAACGTTCCTTTTTCTCAACGTAGACATTCCCAAGAATGCGGCAATCGGCACAAACATTGCGATAGTCTTTGATCTCCTCAGAAAGTGCCAAAGCTTTGAGCGCAAATTTTTCCGCCTGATTCCAGTCTTCTTTTTGCAGGTAAAGGTTATAGATATTCCTGTTATCTTCTGCCATCTCCGCCTTATTGCCAGACTGGGTATTGATTTCCAGAGCCTTTAAATAATTTTTCTCGGCATTCAACCAATCCGTTTTCTGCAGGCTGAGATTTCCCAGGTTGCGATAATCAAACATAATGCCAGGCGTATTTTTGCTTTCCTGATTCGCTTTTAAAGATTTTTTGACCAGTTTTTCTGCATTCTCCATTTTCCCGCCCATGATCAGGACGTTCAAATAACTGCTATACAAATCCTGCAAACCTTTCTGGTCTTTCAATTCTTCCTTCAGTTCAATACAGCGAGCATAGCTTTCTTCTGATCCAGCAAAATCCTGTTTTTGCATCAAAATACTACCCAGGTTCCCCAAAGCCGCACTCAATGCACCCTTGTCCCCGGATTTTTCATGGATAGCAACGGTTTCCTTTGCCACTTCACCCGCTTCATCCCAATCGTTAGCCATAAATAGAACATTGCCTAAATCGCTCAACAAGGCCAGTTTGAGTTTGCTGTCTTTCTCCACTTCCGGCTTTTGCAGGGTTTCGCGGATCTGCTGCTTTCTACTTTCCAGATATTTAGGCTGTGAGAAGATGAACATCAATTTGTTCTGCACCTCTTGAACCGACCCCTGCTCTTTCATCGCTTCATACAAGTCACTGGCCCGCATCAAATAATCTTCCGCCTGATCAAACTCATCTTTCTTTATAAAAACATCTCCCAGCGATTCACATTGCTGGGCGATTCCAGGTCGGTTCTCCTGCTTCTCCATCAGTTCCAGAGATTTGAAATACTGCTCCTGAGCGCCATCCCAGTTTTTCTGCAAGCCTCTTACATTACCCAGATTGGCATAACCTCTGGCCTCTCCCAACAAGTCTCCCAATTCCTGCATGGTCTTAAGAGATTTCTCGTAATATTCCCAGGCCATGTCGAGCTGGTTTTTGTTGAGATAGATATTTCCCAGACTCCCCAGCAGGTAGGAATTTCTGCGTTTGTCAGAATCCCCGATCACCTCCAGAGCCTTTTTGAAGTTCGCTTCGGCCTCATCGACTTTTTCTGCCTGCCCTTCACTGGCCATTTGCAGATAGACTCCAGCCAGATTGGCGTAACAAACTCCGGCGGAGGTTTTGTCCCCCATGTCTTCCAGCACAGCAACGGTTTTCAGAATGGTCTCTGCCACTTTATCCATCCGCTTCCATTGGAAATAGAGCTCTTCCAGGTCCTGCAGCTTGGTAACAACCTGGGTCTTTTGTCCGCTTGATGTGAGCGACTCCACTTCTGCCAGCAGGGCAGACTCATTCTTTCCTAAAAATGTGGGATGCTTGTGGAGAGAGTCGATTATGTCTTAAAGTTGTTTTTTTTTTCGTTAATACAGCTTTTCCAGCGTCAATAACTCTTTTGCTTTATCGTAATAATTAATGGCCTGGTCCAGTTCTTCTTTTTTCAAACTGGTATTGCCCAGATATTCGTTGTAGATGCCCTGCCCAAGCGGGTCATTAGCTTCAACCATGATCTGCAAGGCTCGCTGGTAGCTTTCTTCAGCTTTCTCCAAACTACCTTGATAAAAATAAACACTACCAAGATTACCGAGCGAGCTTTCAATGCCTTTGGCATCTTTAAGTTTTTCCATATAGTTTAAGGAACGGGAATAAAAATCTTCCGCCTTATCAAACTGTTTGCTTTGAAAACAAATATTACCCAGGTTGCCCAGCACATAAGCCTGGCCTGTGTCGTCCCCTGCCTCTTCCATATGTTTCAAAGCTTCAAGAAAGTTGGACTCTGCTTCCTGAATATTATTTTTCTGCAAACTCTCATAACCGAGCTTCTCAAACTTTCTACCCTCGTCCATATCCCCACCTTAAAAAAAATGCGTTTGTAATTAAAATATGAAAACGTTCGCCGAATTCCAAGGCCCTCAATCTTCTCGATCGGGCCAAATCGACAACGGTTGAAAACAGCTTATATTTCACGGATTTAGGTTATGAATTATAGAGGTCATCCGGCTCCCTGTCAACAATGTGGAGTACCTCCACGGGTAACGGGCAATATCTTGATATTGCTATCAATCAGCCTCTCGGCCTTGGGAAAACCGCCTATTGACCCTGCACCGAGCGGTATCTAGCTTGGCAGGGTGCTGAAAAACGCTTTGAGGATGACAATCTCGGGAGTCTTTCAGCAATCTGCTGGTGGTAACTTTTACCTTGCGGGTGCAACAGGGTTATTATAAATTGGCCTCTTTTTCTATATCGCTCCACAGCGGAGTGGTTTGCTAATTCGCTCCACGCGGAGCGGGAGGAACTGAAGTGATAAATAAAGACAATCTCATCCATGCACTAACCCGGGAAGGGTCACTGAACTTCCCCGGTAATATAGATTTTGCCATAGAGCTTGAAAAGAAAATCCCCAGTCTGGA
>JAJDBI010000075.1 GCA_029261435.1 Nitrospinaceae bacterium | reverse complement strand
CAAATTATCAAGTGCAATACTGAGGCTGCTTCTGAATGGATGGGTTTTTTCATTGAATGCTCCTGACATTTCCGCCGTTTCATTGCGGGTCGTCGCCGGTTTTAGAAAAGTTGATCTGCATGGGATATCCGGGCGTGGTGTTTTCGACCAGTTCAGTTTGGTTGTCGGGTGCGTAACCATCCCCTTCCAACTTGAACTCATGGTGTCCCGTTTCAACCATCAAAGTTTCGTTGGTTTGCCCGGATGAATTATCATCAATGAGAACTCCGCGAGACTCTGGAAAATTGACGATGACATACTCCATGATCCATCTCCTTTATTATTGTTGTTAGGATGAGGTCTGTTTTATCACTTATGTGATAATTCGTCAAACCGAATAAATGAAGGGGATCAAAATCTTCAGGGGCTCGCGAACGTAGTGAGCGTTTTACCCCTCCGGGGCCCGAAGTTTAATGAGAAGTACCACGGTCGCCCATTACTTGCGGCGGTTTGCCGCTATTTGCCGATGCAGAATTGGCCGAAGATTTTGTCGAGGAGGTCTTCTTCGAAGGTTTTTCCCAGTATGGAGCCTATGTGTTCCATTGCCAGTGTTACGTCTACGGCTATGAGTTCTTCCGAGAGGCCTTCGGTCAGAGTTTTGCTGGCGTTATGGAGAGCGTTGGTGGCTTGTTGCAGATGATCGCGGTGTCTTTCGCGGGTGATGACAAGGGATTCTCCTGTTCGTTCTCCACCCAGGGCTTTTTGGTGAAGGGCTTCTGTCAGAGATTCGAACCCTTCCAGCGTTTTAGCGGAGAGGGAGATTGGAATTTCTCCTGCGAGAAAAGTTTCGATTTGATCCGGTGGCCAGGAAGAGGGCAGATCAGACTTGTTCAGGACTACCAGCTTTGGTTTTTCTCCCACTTCATTCATCAACAGTTTGTCGTTGTCATCGAGGGGTTCGGATTGGTCGAACACGACAACAGCCAGGTCGGAATTTTCCAGCGCCGCGCGGGTTCTTTCTATACCTTCTTCTTCGATCACTTCCGGGTTATTGCGCAGTCCGGCTGAGTCGGTGATGATGATATGGATGTCTTTGATGCGAGCGCGTTCTTCAAGCGTGTCGCGGGTGGTTCCGGCGTAGGCGGTGACGATGGCGCGGTCTTCCTGCAAGAGTGCGTTGAGTAGGCTGGATTTGCCTACATTGGGTTTGCCGACCAGGGTGACGCGCATTCCTTCTCGATAAATTCGTCCTTGCCGAAACGAGTCAACCAGTTTTCTCAAACTCGTTTCAACTTCCTGAATTTGGTTTTGTGTGGCCTCGCGGGACTGAAAGGTGAGCCCGTCTTCGGTGAAATCTATCGAAGCTTCCAACTGCGCCTGGACGTTGAGCAGGTTATCGTGCAGGTTATTGAGTCTGCGTGAGAGTCCGCCTTTGAGTTGTGCGAGTGCTGAACTTAAAGCTTTGTCGGAAGCGGAGTCGATGACATCGGCAACCGCTTCGGCCTGGGTCAGGTCGAGCCTGCCGTTGGTGAAAGCGCGGCGGGTGAATTCTCCCGGTTCTGCCAGTCGTGCGCCTTGTCCTAAAACCAGTTCGAGGATTCTGGATACGATCCACGCTCCACCGTGAGCACTGATCTCAATGACATCTTCGGCGGTATAGCTTTTGGGTTTTTTGAAAAAAGTGAGAAGAACTTGATCGACACATTGTTCAGATTCGGGATCGCGAATTTCGCCATACATAACCTTTTGGGTGGCGGGTTCTTCAACCGGACCCGTCGCCGGATGAAACAGGCGAAAGGCGATGGCTAAAGCATCTTTCCCGCTGATACGGATGACACCGATTCCCCCTTCACCGGGAGGCGTGGCGATAGCTGTGATGGTGTCGTTCATGATGGGTATTCGTGCTCTCGACAGATCAGTTGTATATCTTGCGAACTCAGCGGTTCATGGGTTAATCCGCAAACATATCCCTTCTTGCTATGTTCATTAAAGCGGCAAGTGTGGCAGGCCGCAAAGGCTTTGCGCTTGTTCATTTGCTGTACTTTCCGCAAGGTGGATTGTAAAACGGAAGCGAGTTCAGTGATCTTTGTAGAATTGGCCAGGGCTGGAGCCAGACTCTTATCAGCTATGGCATTCTCGATAAGTTTTTTTCCTTTGGCAGTTGGTGCCAGGTGTACCACCCGTTTATCCTGCTTGTCAGGTTGCTTGCGCAATAAACCTCTTTGCTCCAGGACCTTGAGAGATTGAGAGATGGTCCCCTTCGTCAACCCAAGATATTCGGCCACAGCCTGAGGTGTATTTGAATAACGATTGCATTGGGTTAAATAGGTCAGAGCATCCATTTGCACGGGTTGCAAACCATACTTTTGACCAAAGGCCCGCGTTTCCATTCGCAGGAGATTGCATAACCGTTCCAGGACATCATTGACCTCTATATCACTCATGGGAATATTGTATCGCCTCGATACTTGCTTGACAAATGAAATCTAGAGTGCGACACTCCTATTTGGTATCGAATCGATACTAAATAAACTTTCACTAAGGAGAAGTCGATGAAGGATGCTGTTTTTTATCATGCAGGTTGTCCCGTTTGTGTAGCCGCTGAAGATATGGTGGTCAAGGCTGTTGATCGTAATCAATACAATCTTGAAGTGGTTCATTTTGCACAAAGCCCTGATAGGATTGCAGGAGCAGAATCAGCAGGTGTGAAATCTGTCCCGGCGTTGGTGCTGGATAACGAGGTCTTCCATATCAACTTTGGTGCGTCCATGGCCGATGTAAAAGGATCTTAAACCTTGAGTCGATCGTTAGCCGGTTTTGGGTGGCTGGCGATCGACAGGTTAGGTCTGTCATAAAAAGAACTTTATTAAAAGTTATTTATAGAAGGGAAATATCATGTCAAACAACAACGAACTTGGTGAAATAAGTTCGCTTCGAAGATACCCTGTAAAGTCGATGGAGGGAGAGGCGCTATCCGTTGCTCAAGTAGGAAAAAATGGATTTTTTGGAGATCGCGCTTATGCCTTGATAGATGCCGGTGATGGGAAAACGGCTACTGCGAAGAATCCGAGAAAATGGCCTACGCTTTTTTCCTTTCAAGCCAGGCTCATGGATGAAAATGGTTCAAGTGAGAAAGTGTCTACAGTTTGCATCAGAATGCCGGATGGAACTACTGTGACCAGCGAGCAGCGGGATATTAATCAAATTCTCTCGAAAGTCCTCAACCGTGAAGTTATTCTTGCTGTAGCGCAGGATGCTCGGATAACAGGTGTACAGTCTCCTTTACCGGCTTCCTGGTCGGCGAAATCAGAAGAATATTGGCCCGAGGTCGAGGGTCGTGATAATCAGAACACGGTCACTGATTTTGCGCTGCCAGCGGGGACATTTTTTGATTTTGGACAGGTGCATCTTTTGACGACTTCGACCCTGGCCCGGCTGAGTGACAGCTATCCACAGGGGCGCTTTGAAACTCAAAGGTTTCGGCCCAACATAGTGGTGGAAACGCCCGGAGGTGAGAAATCTTTTGTGGAAGAAGCATGGGTTGGTCACACCCTGGCTGTTGGGGACGAGGTCCGCCTCAAAATTACAGGTTTATGCGGTCGCTGTGTGATGACCACATTGGCTCAAGGAGATCTACCGAAAGATACTGGGATTTTGCGCACCGCAGTTCAGCAAAATCAGGGCAATGTGGGAGTGTATGCTTCGGTTGTACGAACGGGTCTTATTCGCGCAGGGGATCGAGTGCGACTTGATTCATAACGCATGTGGGAAACCCCACCCAAACAAGTGGGCAGGGGGTCATGTCTAGTCTTTGGCTACGTGGTAGATGTAATACTGCTGGGAGATGGTCAGCATATTGTTGACGGTCCAGTAGATGACGAGTCCCGATGGAAACGAAATGAACAGGAAAGTGAACACGATGGGAAGAAACATCATGATCTTCTGTTGCATGGGGTCGCCTATTGATGGTGTCAACCGTTGTTGCAGGAACATCGTAGCGCCCATGAGCACGGGATAAACGTAATAAGGATCGGCTACAGAGAGGTCAACGATCCAGCCTATGAACGGAGCACCGCGAAGCTCGATGGAAAAGAACAGCGCGTGATAGAGAGCGATGAAAACAGGAATCTGTAACAGCATCGGCAAACAACCGCCGACTGGATTGACCTTGTGTTTTTTGTATAGCTCCAGCAGTTCTGCATTCATTTTCTGCCGGTCGTCTTTATTTCTTTCCTGAATGACTTTTACGTAAGGCTGAACCTTCTGCATTCCCTTCATGGATTTGAAGCTTTTATGAGTCAGCGGAGAAAATAATAATTTAATGATGATGGTCAGGAAGATGATCGACCAGCCGTAATTGCCGGTGTGCTCATAGAAGAATGCCAGAACTTTTAGTAGAGGTTTGACCAGAAACGCAAACTTGTTGCCGAACCAGCCATAATCGATCAGTCTTACCAGGTCGTGGCCTTTGGTTTCCAGTATCTCCAGTTCCTTGGTGCCGGCATACAACAAATATTGAGCGTTGGCGGAAGACTGGACAGATTCCAGCTCCAGCCCGACAAAAACCGAATCTTTTTCTTTAAACACGACACCGGCTTTGGTGCCTTGCTGCGGAATGAGGGCTGACCCAAAATATTTATTCTGGAAGGCCATCCACTTCAGATCACCCTTGAAATATGTCGTGTCGTGGACGTCTTCAGGGGGATTCTCTATGCGTTCATTGTTGGCAAATGCGGTAGCACCGGAAAAAACGATGTAATCGGTTTGTGAAGAAATTTTTCCGCCCATTCCGGGTCCCAACAATACCTGATATTGCAGGTTCCTGCTTGCCAGGGCTGTTGCGGTGATCCGGGTGCTCATTTCGACCAGATAATCGTCGAAATGAAAGGTGTAATTGCGAACGACCTGCAATCCTGATGAATGGTTCAGGGTTAGAGTCAGTTTTCCTTCCGGGTTATTTTCATCCAAAACTATGGAAGTTGTCGAAGGTTCATAATGAGCATTCTGCAAGATGGATGTTATTCCAGGGTCGTTTGTTTTAAGAGCCAGAGCCGGTGTCAAGTGATCGGGATTATCGATCAAGTCGATAATTTCGCCGCTGTCATTCTTGAAGCGAGGCAATTGCAATTGTTTTAGTACGCCGCCGCGATTGCTGATGGTGAAATGAGTTTTTCCTGCTGAGATCTGGATGAGAACCTCTTCACCAGGGAATGGATTAACAGGAACGGGAGTCGGGACTATGGTTTGTGACGATTGAGGCAGGGAAGGAGCCGAAGGCGTTGAGCCTGTACTTCCTGTACTTTGCGTTGGAAGAGATTGAGCATCTTGAGTATCTATGCCCTGTTCCTGCACTGGCATTGGGCCTTGCACTTCTGCCAGGAAATAGCCCCATCCTACAAATACCGCCAAAGAAAGAACAAAGGCGAGCAATAATCTGTTTTCCAAGTCGAATCTCCGATTCCAGGCCGTTCGGCCCTATTTCAACGGGTCCGCCCCACCGTTGTGATAGGGGTGACATTTTAAAAGTCTGCTGATGATCAGTCCTACTGCCTTAACCAGAGAATAACGCTCTAAAGCTTGGGCGGCATATTCTGAACAACTGTGATAAAACCGGCAAGCCGGAAAGAACAGGGGAGAAATCCACCGTTGATAACCGCGCACTAATTTAAGGATAATCTGGTTTAACATGGAGGCCTGCGATGGATTACTATGGCGTTTGATCGGGTTTCGAGGTTCACCTTTCGGTTAGAAGGGCATTCGAAAGTTCTTTTTCAATCACCCGGTAAGGAAGCTTGACCATGTCCTTCCCTGAAATAATAACGATGTCCAGAGCGGGTTCAATGCGGTGTTTGATTTGGCGAAAGGTTTCCCGGATTTTTCGTTTCGCCCTGTTTCGGGCTACCGCGTTTCCTACCTTTTTTGAGGCGATGATTCCCAACCTCTTCCTGCCCAATTCGTTAGGGAGAGAAAAGATGATGCATAATCTTCCCACCCGCTTCTTTTTCCCTTTATCCATTACCTTCTCAAACTCGGGCCTCTTGGCCAGTCGCTCGATTTTTTTGAAAGAGAAATTTTCCATCCACTCAACGCCAGTACCCCTTCAGGGCATGAAAGTAACGGTTATATATCACAAGTGTCGGAAATTTTCCGCGATCAGACCGTCAAACGTTTTCTACCTTTTCGCCTGCGGTTTGCCAGTACGCGTCTTCCACCAACGGTGGAACTTCGTTTGCGGAAGCCATGTACGCGTTTTCTTTTAATGTTGCTGGGTTGAAAAGTCCTTTTCATTAATCTATCCTAAAAAAATCTTAAAAAAATACTAAAATCCCGCCTTACTCTTACCAAATCAGATGTTTAGACAGCCGAAGATAATGCGGGAAGGTTTGATGGATTATTTCATCGGCAGGGGCTCATGTCAAGGTCTAATCCCTTTCAATTAGGGCTTATGGCTTGATTCTGGCGATTTTAGCAGGGTAGATGAATTACTGAAACCTGGAATCAGGGTATTTCTTCATTCAAAAAACCTGCAATTTCGGCAAAAACTGGTGTAACATATTTAGATTCAATAGTAATTTTATTTTTTCAGTCGCTGGAAACGGTGGGATAAGAAAACCATTATTGGTTTTTCTGCAAACCGGTTTTTTTGTATTTCTGTTTAACTTTGATGAGGTTTTGTTATGAAGGTGCTGATTTCATTAGTATTTTTGTTTACTTCGGTTTTGAATGATGCCGTGTTCGTGGTTCAGCCTGCATGGGGAGGAGACCTAAAGACTACATTTGAAAACGAAGTGGCCGGGATAACTCCTGAAATGGAGATTCTTCCTACGGGAAAAGGCGCACTTGAGGAAAATGGAAACCGTGAGGTGGTTGCAAACACCGGCAATTATACTGATTACAATAATTCATCTAAAGCCGGGAGCCATGATTATTCGGTCCGAAAAAAAAATGTCGTAGAAAAATATGCCAATGCCGGGTTCATCTCTTCGGATTTAGTTCCGGTAGGTACGATTACCAAACTGCTTGAAGATAAACTGGGGTCGACGGGCCCTGATGAGATTTTTGTGGATATTGGCAGGCGTCAGGGAATTGAAAAGGGCGATCGGTTCACTGTCTATAAGCAGGATCGTTATATCTATCATCCCGTTCTGCGGGGAGGTATGTTTGAGAAATTGGAAGAGTATACGCGGAGAACGGGATATGAGCACCGGACGATGCCTCATCCGGGAAAACCTGTTGGACATCGTGTCATCATTCAAGGGGTGATTGAGATCACTGATCTGGGCGATGAGGTTTCTTTTGCTCGTGTGGTGAAAGCGTATGACAGTATTGAACCCGGGAACTTGCTCACACCCTATAAAAAGTTTATGGACAAGAGTTCCATGTATCCAGAGATGGACAAATCCATTGGAGGTTATATTGTTGCATCCATGGATGACAAAATAGGCATCAGTGATGGTGACTTTGTTTACATCGATAAAGGATGGGATGATCAGGTGCGGCCGGGTGATCGTTTCGAGGTATATAGTGTTCCTGATATCGAGGAAGATATCTGGTACAAGCCTGAAACTAAAAAGACACCTCTGCTACCGTATGTGCGGGGAGAATTAAAGATCATCGACACGCAAAAGAAAACTGCAACGGCAGTCGTGGTGAAAAGCAGAGTTGATATGGTAATTGGTAACCAAGTTCGGTTTAAACGTTCAAATCATCCTGGTTGAATTTTCAGGAACCGTTTCTTGCCAACTTTGATGAGGTATTCCAAATTCCCCGGCAGCTCCTGATTGACGTCGGAAACTTTCTCTCCATTTATGGTTACGGAGCCCTGTTGGATCAGGCGGCGAGCTGCTGAAGTGCTGTCGGTCATGTTCTGGTCTTTCAGGATATTACAGATCCCTTTCAACTCATCACCCCAGCCTTTTACTACCGGAATGTCTTCGGGCAGGTTCTTTTTCTTAAATACATTTTCAAATTCGGCTAAAGCCGTATCCGCAAGCTCTGGAGAATGGTACAGAGCAACAATTTCCTTGGCCAAGTTCATCTTGGCATTTTTAGGATTCAGAGTCCCTGCCTCGGACTGTTTTTTCATGGTCTCCAAATCCTGAGCGCTGACCTGGCTTAACAACTCGTAATAACGCCACATCAAATCATCTGAGATGGACATGATTTTCCCGAACATTTCGTTTGGGGCATCGAAGACACCAATGCTATTCCCCAGACTCTTGCTCATTTTTTGTACCCCATCGGTCCCCTCCAGAAGAGGCATGGTGAGCACAACTTGAGGTTTTTGCCCGTAGGCTCGTTGCAGGTCTCGGCCAACGAGGAGATTGAATTTCTGATCGGTGCCGCCCAATTCGACATCGGATTTCAAAGCCACCGAGTCGTAGCCCTGAATCAGGGGATACATCAACTCGTGAATGGAAACTGGCAGGTTTTTGGCGAGACGTTTTTGAAAGTCATCGCGTTCCAGCATTCTGGCAACGGTGTAATGTGCCGCCAATTCGATCATGTTCACCGAGGAAAACTTGTTCATCCATTCACTGTTATAAGCGACCGTGGTTTTTTCAGGGTCAAGAATTTTCTAAACTTGGTCGAGATAGGTTTTTGCGTTTTCCTGAACTTCCTGAGGCGTCAGGTTTTTGCGGGTCTCGGAGCGACCAGTGGGGTCGCCGATCATTCCAGTAAAGTCACCGATCAAAAAAATGACTTCATGGCCCAGTTCCTGAAACTGCCGCATTTTATGCAGAAGAACCGTATGCCCGAGATGCAGGTCGGGAGCCGTAGGGTCAAACCCGGCTTTCACCTTAAGGGGGTTTCCCGTGTCTAACAGTTTGGCCAGGTCTTTTTCGTCAATAACCTCCGAGGTGCCTCTGCGGATGGTTTTTAGCTGTTCGTCAACAGGGATCATATTTTTATGGAAGAAAATTCAGTTTAAAAAATTATTGTTAAACTAAGAGCAGGAAGCTAACATACCGCAAATGAATCTGCAACTGCAGGCAAGATTGCGTTAAAACCAGTTTATCTTACATTAAAACATGGAAAACGAAGACTCTCAATCGACGGAGACCCTTGATCTTCGAGCTCGGAAGTACACTCAGGCCGGTTATGGGTTTTTGGGTTTGAATTTGGCTTACCTTGTTATTGCCATGATTTTTATCCCTCCCTTCAACTTGGGGTTGTCTGCGGTTCTTTCCCTGGTTGCCTTTCTTCTTCTTTTGAGTGTGTTGACTTATTATCTGCTGAAGGGAAAGAAAAGACTGGCTCAGGCTCTGGCAATTATTTATGGTGCCCGGTCTATATTCTCAGCATATTCTTTGACGGATGTAAGCACTTTTCAGGCGGTGCCATATCTTTTGCCCTGCCTTCTGATTACGTTTTATCTGCTAGGGCGGGCAGGGTGGGATTGGCGTTGACTGCTCGCCGTAGAGGCAGATAGCAAGGACTCTTGAAGCCGAGAAAACTCTTTGCTAGCCAAATAAAGCCATTGCTAATTACTACCGAGCGTTGCCCGGTGGTTTAAACTTAACCCGGAAAAATTTGAACGTGTCTACAATATTTATAAAGTCTACAGACCAGCTACCTCTGCTCACTGATGTAGGGAAAAAGTTTCTCGGCTTGGAGAATACCAAGTCTCCAGAATTGGCCAAACGGGTAAAAACTGTTTTTAAGTTACTGAACGACAAGTTGAGCTTCCCAGATACCGCAATAGGTCGGG
>JAJDBI010000074.1 GCA_029261435.1 Nitrospinaceae bacterium | reverse complement strand
GATGATATTCAACAAACATTCAACCCGGACACGCATATCATTTGAAGTCGGAATGTTCGAACTTGGTGGCCACGCTCTATTTTTGACTGGCGACCAGCTCCAGCTCAACCGTGGTGAAACCATCAAGGACTCAGCTCAAGTACTCTCTCGTTACTTGAATGCCATTTTGATAAGGACCTACGATCACGATGAAGTCATCGCTCTTGCCGAGCACGCCTCCATACCCGTGATCAACGGACTCACAGATTTAAATCATCCTGTGCAGATCCTTGCGGATATTTTCACCATCAAGGAAAAACTTGGGCGCATAGAAGGTGTGAAGGTGGCCTATGTCGGTGATGGCAATAATGTCGCTTATTCCTGGATGATGGGGGCATCGTTGATGGGGATGCACCTCGCGATTGCATGCCCAAAAAGTTACCGACCAGAATCGACTCCCGTTCTGAGTGGTACCGGAAAAGTCGAAATTCTTGAAGACCCTTTTGAAGCAGTGAAAAACGCAGATGTCATATACACCGATGTCTGGATAAGCATGGGACAGGAGGAAGACACCGAGGACAAGAAAAAGCTACTCATTCCCTACCAGATAAACCAGAAACTGGTCGATGCAGCGAAAAAGGATGTACTGGTCATGCACTGCCTTCCTGCACACCGGGAAATGGAGATCACATCAGAAGTTTTAGATGGAAAACATTCAATAGTTTTTGATCAGGCTGAGAACCGGCTTCATGTTCAAAAAGCTATTCTTGAAACATTATTATTAAAACCAAATTAATGATAGGGTTGTGACTTACAGATGATTTTCAGGACAATAAAATACCAACTAACACAAAGACAGTAATGAGCTTTGGGAAACCAGCCGCATCTTTTTCTGATATTTTCTTCGCCCCTCCCACATTCGCTTTCTTTTTGATCCTGACACTTGTCATCTGCCTGCCGTCCTCTTCTTTTTCGGAAGAAACCTCAGACAAGTTAGAGCTTCAACGACATCTGGTTTTAATCACAAAAAAAACCATCGTCCTTGAAAAAGAAGTCGATGCTCTTAGAAAAAAATCTGAAACAAAAGAAAACCTTCAAAAAATAATTGATCTGCAAGCGCAGATTGACCGACTAAACCTGAACTTTGACTCCCTGGCCACCAATCTTGCTTTGCAAGACACCTCCGTGAAGAGAAAAGAAAAATCTCCATGGACTAAACAGCTGGAAGAAATCACATCACCACTACTCCAGGCAATCCGTGACCTGACAGAAAAACCACGCAAAGTAGATTCACTGAAGAAACGCATCGCCGAGTTGGAAAGCACCCTCGCTCTCCATAAAGAAGCATCCCTCAATCTAAAAAAACTGGAAACCGTTCAAGGAAAAATCGCGAACTCCAGCAAACCGGAAGAAACGCGCTATCTGTCAAGACTAGCCTTACTCCAAAACAAATATGATCCCGAGTTACCTGAATTAAATATGAAGGAAAGCAGGAAAGACCTGGATCAGATTCTTTCCTCAGATGAATCCCTTATAGATTCTGCAAAAAACCAGATCAAAGATTTTTTCAAGAACCGCGGCAAGAATCTACTGATAACAATTGCTACCTTTTGTGGATTGTGGTGGTTGCTCAATCGACTCAGAAAATGGGTATTACGGTTCAATCTGTTTTCTCAACTGAGCCCTGCATTCGGAAAATTATTTAGCGCTGCTTACAATATATTTATTCTTATTATCTGCCTGCTAGTAGGCATGGCCTGCCTGTACTTTTTTAACGATTGGCTTTTGATCAGTCTCATCGTCATGGTGCTCATTCTTGTCGCCTGGACTTCGCGACAATACCTCCCCACCTTCCTTCAGGAAATAAAACTCATCGTCAATCTGGGGACGGTTCGTGAAGGTGAGCGTTTCATCTGGAATGGAGTTCCCTGGCTGGTGAAAGACATAGGGTTGAGTGCGACTCTAGTCAATTCTGATCTGGAAGGCGGAGAAATTCGCTTGCCGGTCAGAGACCTGATTGAAAAACATTCACGTCCTGTCGTAGAGGGTGAGCCCTGGTTTCCCACAAAAACCAAAGACTGGGTGATTCTTAACGATGGTTCCTACGGCTGGGTCAAGCATCAGACTTTGGAGCAGGTCATTCTGAGTTTAAAAGGCGATTCACTGAAGTATTATTCGACGGCTGATTTTCTGAGCCAGTCTCCATTGAATATCTCTACCGGCTTTCGGTACTGCATTGAGTTTGGCCTGGACTATGGAGAACAAAGCAGGATTTGTGAAGAAATTCCAATGCTGATAGAAAGTGGATTAAAAAATCTTCTCTCCAATTATTTTGAAGGAACATCTCCTGATTTCATTTTTTTAGAAGTCAGCTTCGACAACCCCGGAGCAAGCTCCCTGAACCTGATGGTTGTCATTCATGCAAATGGAAAATGCGCTGACCGCCACGAGGAAAACCGACGAGAAATTCAAAAGGCTTTAGTTCAACTCTGCAATGCAAACAACTTAACTATTCCTTTCAACCAACTGACTATCAATATGGCAGATGGCGCCCAAGGTTCCAACCCACCCCGGGGATAACCCGATACATCGAGAAAAAAGTGATTACATTTGAAGTATTGAAAAAACATAGCCACTCTTCTGCTCGGCTGGGAGTTTTGACAACACCACATGGAAAAATCAACACTCCCTGCTTCATGCCTGTTGGCACTCAGGCCACAGTCAAAGCATTGACTCCGGACGATCTGGAATCTTTCGGAGCACAAATCATCCTGGGCAATACTTATCACCTCTACCTCAGGCCGGGTCACGAGTTAATCCAATCCCTGGGAGGACTGCACAAGTTCATGAACTGGCCTCACCCTATGCTCACTGACAGTGGTGGGTACCAGGTATTCAGCCTCAACGAACTCACTAAAGTCACCGAAGAGGGTGTGAAGTTCCAATCGCATCTTGACGGATCATCCCACTTCATTTCGCCTGAACGCTCAATAGAAATCCAGCAGGCATTGGGCGCAGACATCATCATGGCTTTTGATGAGCCGACCCCCTACCCTGCCGACATCAACCGAACAGAAAAATCTCTAAAGCTGACCACCCTTTGGGCTCAACGATGCAAAGAAGCGTTCAATTCTGAGAAACAAGCATTATTTGGAATTGTCCAAGGTGGGATGTATCCTGACCTCCGCAAAAAAAGTGCCGAACAAATCATCGAAATCGATTTCCCCGGTTACGCGATAGGTGGACTGAGCGTGGGAGAAGAAAAAAGTCTGATGCACGACACTACTGCTTACACCGCCCCATTCCTCCCCGAAGATAAGCCTCGTTATCTGATGGGGGTGGGAACTCCTGAAGACCTTTTACAATGCAGCTCATTTGGTGTTGATATGTTCGACTGCGTCATGCCAACTCGCAACGCCAGAAATGGATCCCTGTTTGTAAAGGGCGGAAAAATAAATATTAGAAATGAGCAATACAAATCAGACCCTGGGCCCATTGAATCAGGCTGTCCCTGTTACACCTGCATGAATTTTTCCAGAGCCTACCTGCGTCACCTGATCATGGCAGGAGAAATTCTAGCCATGCGCCTGCTCACTCTGCACAATTCCACCTTCTACCAACAGTGGATGACAAGCATCCGAAAAGCTATCGAAGAGGACACGCCTTTCAATATGGACTGGTCCAATCAGATTATCTAGGGACCTTTGATGATCCCTAAAATTTTAAATTCGTGGATATCATAGCCCGAGCGCTTGGGCAGGGAAGATTGCACCACGGCCTTGAGGAGTTCCAGCTTTCCCGAATCCAGTTCACTGAGGAAGTGTTCAAAAATGTTCTCTGGAAAATAAAGCGTCAGGTTGAGCCTCGCACGCTGATAAATAAACTGACTGCCTGACCGCATCGGATTAGCCCGCAGTGGTTTATATTCCACATGTCCGTCGAGCATGAAATCAGCCATCTCTCTCCATTCTTCTCCGACTTTGTTCAGGTTCTCGCGAACGAGTGATAAAAGCCGCCCCTGCTCTGGAAGTTCATAACTATAACTAGGCATAAGACCTTAATTGTTTAGGATTATTTCGCGATCAACCGGGCCCTTAAAGCCAGAAACAATGGAATCTCTTTCCGAGCTCTATTTTCGGCCTTGGACCGTTTACCCGGCAAACTATTTTTATTTGAAATCCATTCCTCCATCGCATCAACACAAAGCCCGGCCTGGACCAATGCTGAAACATAACTTTGCATCGGACGGTGATAAGTGAGCGTGAATGATTTGGAATCGGCAAAGGGAGGAGTGAGTATGGGCACATTGGTTTCCGACATATAATGGTCCACCCGTCGGTATTCCAGCTTCTTCTCCTCATCCCAACCCCAATGAGACTGGCGAGGAATACGAAAACATGGGTGAGTCATCACAACCACAAAACACTTGCCTGGCTTCAACCAGCGGCATGCGCTTTTAAAAAGCAGGTCCATCTTTTCTATATTTTGTATCGCCATCAGACAAGCAATACCATCGAAGGTGTTTTCCTTGAAATTTTCAGCATCTGCTGCATCACCGACATGATAGCGGACGGCTGATCCTGAACGCGTCCGGGCGTATTTCAACAATTCTGCAGAGGAATCCAACCCTTCAACGTTGATACCTTTTTGCGACAAATAGCGAGAAAAAACTCCCTGCCCACAAGCCAAATCGAGAACACGGTCTTTTTTAGCCACTTCCAGCAAACGCAATACACCAGGCATGATAATATCTTTCTGAAAATCGGTACCCTGACTGCCGACCAACGAGTCATACCACCTTGAAGCTTGATCCCAAAGCGTCAGCGCTTTTTTTTCAGGTTTCTTTCTTGAAGATCTTGGAGCACTTTTTACTTTTCTGTTCCTGCCTTCTGCCTTATGTTTCACTGGTTTTCATCCATCTAATGATTCAGATTCAAGGTATCATCACAATACCCCGCTGGTAGTGATCAAGTTTTTCATCTATAATTATCAGGCAGGTGTTTTTTATCCCCTCAACCAATCACCTTAACATCAGAACCTATGCTGAAATTCGAACATTCCCGAGCACTTACAGCAATTCTTTTTGCTCTCATTTCTGTTTCTGCGTCCTGTAAAACACTGGACTCCTATCATAAAACCCAGGAAGATTTAGACTTAAGTATCAAGGCATACAACCTAGAGTTTGAAAGCAAGGCGATCGATAGAACTGCCCGGTTCGTCCACCCTGCCCACCGCGCCGAATATATGGCAAAATCGTTAGAGATGACAAAACGTATCACCATTTTTGATGCAACTATTTTGGATATCAAACTTTTCAATAACGGGGTACCAACCTCCAGCGGATCCAAAGAAGATTTTGACCGAGCCATTGTTGTCATCCGCTATCAGCTTGCCATATTGCCCAGCAACAAATTAAAGAGTCCTATCATTGAACAAGAGTGGGTGCACTATCAGGAGCAATGGGTCACCATCCCCGACCTGAGCGCATTCCTCGACTAACCTTGATCTAAAAACCGTATTTCATAAAACCACTTTAACAGCTTTATTTAAAGAAATCGTGGTCGGGGTGACTTTGCAATTCATACCATAAAGTTCCACCCCTTTATCATGCGCTTTTCGTAACCACTCCCCAAACACCGGATCAATATCATCATTACAGGTGATCGATCGTGTATCGGACCTTTGCGAAACAAATACCACAGCACCCCGATAGCCTTTGGAGCATAATTCCATTAATTCCTTAACATGTTTGACTCCCCGTTCTGTCGGCGCATCGGGAAACCTGCCCACTCCCTTTTCAACCAAGCTCACCGATTTCACCTCAACATAAGCTGGGTTTTGTGGAAACGTCAACTTGAAATCGAAACGGCTGTTATCCACTTTCACTTCGCTGGAAAAATCAGAATAACCTTTAAGAAATGGCAATGTCCTTTCCGTCAGCGCATCCTGAACCAGGGCGTTGGCAAAAACCGGGAATGTCGACACCCATATAGAACCGTGTCGCACCAAAACAAATGTGTATTCTGTTTTGCGTTTTGGGCTGGGCTGGTGAACCAGCTGAACTTTTCTGCCGGCCAGCATTAATCCCGGTAAACGACCGGGATCGGGAACATGTGCCAAAACTTCCTCACCCTCCACTTCGACACGCGCCAGATAGCGGTTCGGCCTTTCCAGAAAAATACCGCCAACAATTTTCTTGCCGAATCTCAAAGAATGATCTCCTGTAAAGTGTCGGAAACCTTATTGGCAGAAACAGTGAAAGAATTATCAGACCGGATTAAGAGCTGGTTAATTCCCTGCCACCCAAAAAATATTTATTACACTCGGGTTCAGCGTCACACAGACTAGTGATGGCTGTCTTCTCCGGCATGGAGGTTAACCGTTTTTTTCAGATGCAGTAAAGAGTCTACCGACGGAGTAATCCGGTCAACGAAAGGTTTGGGATAAAGGCCTATCAATAAAATGAGCAGGCAGGCAGGCAAAATAAGTTTAAATTCACACTGGTCAATATCAGTCAATCCCTCAGGCAGTTTTTGCGGTGCCTCCTGCATCGACCCCTGAAACATATACAACATGTATATAGAGGCGAAGACTATCGACAATCCACCCATCAAAACCAGAACACCCGATAACCCTGAAAATATGTTGGATGTCCAGACTCCCATCAGAATCATGAATTCACCGACAAAGCCGTTCAATCCGGGAAGACCCAGAGCAGCCAGCATAATCAGCATGAAACTTCCATATAAAACGGGCATGGCTTTACTCAAACCGCGAAGCTCATTCAAGTTGCGGGTTCCCATTCGCATTTCGATAAAGGCAACGATCAAAAATAATGCTGATGCGATGATGCCATGATTGACCATCTGAAGAACGCTACCTTCAATGCCTGTTCCATTATGTGCAAAGATACCGATAACAATAAACCCCAGATGACTGATACTGGAATAAGCCACAAGGGCTTTCAAGTCCTTTTGGGCAATGGCAATCCAAGCTCCATAAACCATTCCTGCAGCCGCCATCAAACCAATGACAGCAGCAAAGCTCTCGACCGC
>JAJDBI010000073.1 GCA_029261435.1 Nitrospinaceae bacterium | reverse complement strand
CCCGATCCACATACAATGCTGAGTGGTCAAAGTTGCTGGACTTCGTCTGGTCATCCCATTCCAACATGATGGCTATATCATCATTATTTTTAACCGCACGAACCGTCACCTCTCTCGTTGAAGGATTCGGCCATTTCGGGTTGGTGATCATTTGCGGCCCGAGCTCGACTGTGACAGCAACAGGTCCTGAATCCCAAAAAGGATCATAAGGATCTATCGGCAAGCTCCCGTCATGATTGACTACCTGTATGGCAGGGCCACAACTTTCATCCTTCAAACAATCTTCAACGTTTGCTCCACAGGCTGATAGGAGTAGAGCAAGCACAACAACAACCAGCTTTATTTTTCGAATCATGGGATCAATATTTAAGGATCAGTTTTTCAAGCTCTACTTTTAATTCGGGGGTATACGGGCCAACAAGAATGAGGTTTAGCACTTCTGGAACAAAAGTCTTCATGGCAACATCCATGATTTTCTCTTTCGAGATCATCTCAATCTGATTGCGTTCTTCTTCCACAGAGAGTTCTTCTGAATAAAGATGAGGGAAGGCATAGCGCACCACCTGCTTGTAGGGATCATCCAGTTCCGAATCCAAGTCAAACATATAACGCTTTTTCACATGCGCCACTTCATAGCCTGTAGGACCATGAGTGACAAAGGTTTTAATTTCTTCAAGCAGAACTTGGGTCACCTCAATGAGCTTCTCTGGTCGCACCGTCACATCAAAATCCATCGTGCCTATATCTGACATGCTGGTTGCCCGACATTCCACTGAATAAACCAGGCCTCGTTCTTCTCTTAACACTCGCTGCAATCGAGAAGTGAAACCATCGTCGAAAATTCGGCTGATCAGTCCCATCGTCAGAAAATCTTCATGATTGTAGGAACAGGAACGAAAACATAATTGCAGCTCTATCTGGCTATCAGAATCATGCTGAAAAAGAAACTGCGGCTGGGCCTGTAACTCGGGAATGCTTCCGATAAAATGGTTTTTGGTAATGGGAGTTACTGCATTTGAGAATTTGGCAAAATATTTTTCTGCCACTGAAAGATTAACTTCGTGTTCAACCGGTCCCGATACCGCCAAAACCATATTGCCGGGAATGTAATGTGCGTTGTAATAGTCTCTCAACATTTCGACGTTGATTGCCTTGATGGTCTCCTCCGTCCCAATAGTGGGCCAGGATATCGGAGTTCCAGGATAAAGCAGTTTACAGGCATGGTTGTTGATATCCACATTCACGCCTTCTTCATTAAGCTCTTCGTAGTATTCTTCAAGAATAATTCCACGCTCCAGCTCAATCTCTGGAAATGTTGGGGAATCAAAAAACTCCGCGAAGAGTTCCATTCCTTTATCCAACTGCGAGATATGCGGACTGAATCCATATTGCGTGTATTCTCCCAGGGTCGAAGCACGCAGGTCTCGACCAATTTTTTCGAACTCCATATTCAGGGAGATCGAATTGGGGTACTTCTGGTTTCCCCGGAACATCATATGCTCCAGAAAATGGGAGATTCCATTATTCTTTTGGGTTTCGAAACGTAATCCAGCCCGGACAAACATCGAAACTTCCATGGTGTGAATATGCGGCATTTCTACCGTCACCACTGTCAAGCCGTTGGGCAGTACATCTTTAAAATATCGCAATGCGAATTCTTTGACTTCCATAGTTATTTGGCTAACTCTGCTAATATTTCAAGGTTTAAGGAACATTATCGCACAAACCCGATACTAACAAAAGATATGAACAATTTACTTTAGGTGAGAGAAACACAGTGGCTACTCAAACAAAATAGCATCTTCTCCTAGAAGCGACTCAATCTGACTCAGCACCTCATCGGAAGGTTTAATACGCAGTTCCTCCGCCACCGTGACTACCCGTTCTTTATTGTCTGGAAAAATGAAATGTAAGCGGGTGTCGATATTGCCCTTGTGGGACGCAAGAATCTCCTTCACCGCCATCAGGGTCTCACGTTCTAATCCCAAGGTTCTGAAATGAATCATGACCTTGCCTTGAAAATGCTGATTTGCCTGGGCAAGCGGAAACACTTCTGAAGCGATGACTTTTGGCAGACTGCCTTCTGCATCCACCTCACCTTTCACAAGAAGCGGCACCTCCTCCAGTAAAAGTTCCTGAGCTGCACTGTAAATTTCAGGCCAGAGGATAACCTCTACCGACCCTTGCAAGTCTTCAAGGGTGATGATCCCCATCTTGTCGCCCTTGCGAGTGGTTTTAGGAAGATGTTTGATGGGGATGCCAGCGAGACTGACCTTTTTTTTGTTCCCCGATTCCGCTATGGACGCAGAAGTCGCATCCGTGAACCAGGCCAACTCCCGGGTAAACACATCCAATGGATGTCCTGTGATATAAAATCCAATACTCTCCTTTTCCAGCCGAAGCCGATCAGCATCGTTCCATTCTTGCACAGTTTCGGCAGAGGGTTTACCTTCCGCCACATCCTCCTTGAAAGAATCGAACATACTGGACTGCCCCAGCTCCCGGTCTCTTTGCTTGGCTTGGCCCTGTTCCATACGGGCTTGCAGATCACTCATCATCTGTGCCCGGCCTTGCCCCAGGGAGTCGCAGGCACCACTTTTAATCAAGCTTTCAAAAACCCGTTTGTTGGCCAACTGCATATCCACGTTCTCGCACAACTGCTCTAACGATGTGAACCGGCTCAACTCCTGCCTGGCTTCGATGATATTATCGATGGCTTTGCTTCCGACATTTTTAATAGCTCCAAGACCAAAGACCAATACATTATCGAAGACTGAAAAATCTCTCTGGCTCAAATTCACATCTGGAGGTTGTACAGTGATCTTCATTTCACGGCAATCGTGGATGTAGCGCAGAACCTTGTCCGTGTTATCCATGTCACTGGTGATCAAGGCACCAAAAAATTCAAGCGGGTAATGGGCTTTCAGGTAAGCCGTCTGGTAAGAAACCTGCGCATACGCAGCACTATGCGATTTATTGAATCCATACCCGGCAAACTTTTCCATCAGGTCAAATATCTTTTCAGATTTTTTCGCGTCAAACTTGTTAACCTGTGACCCTGCCATGAACTTTTCACGCTGGGCGGCCATCTCTTCGGCCTTCTTTTTACCCATTGCTCGGCGCAATAAGTCTGCATCACCCAGGCTAAACCCTGCTAACACGGCGGCGATCTTCATGACCTGCTCCTGATACAAAATAACGCCATGCGTTTCTTTGAGAATGGATTCCAACTGCGGCAAATCATATTTCTCGACCATAGTGCCATGTTTGCGCTTGACATAATCATCCACCATGCCGCTTTCCAGAGGACCCGGTCGATACATCGCCAAAAGAGCGATGATATCTTCAAAACAGTCCGGCTTTAATTTCTTGAGCAGGTCACGCATTCCCGAGCTTTCCAACTGGAAAACCCCAAGCGTTTTCGCGTCGCAAAGGAGCTGGTAGGTCGCCGGGTCATCCATGGGGATGCCTCCGATATCAAGATCAATATTTTTAGATGCCTTGATCATTTTCAAGGCATTATCGATCACAGTCAGAGTTCTCAAACCAAGAAAATCCATTTTCAGCAGTCCCAGCATTTCCACACTGCCCATGGCATACTGAGTCACCACCTCGTCATTGCCACCTTTGTAGAGAGGACAAAAATCGGTCAGAGCTTTGGATGAAATAACCACCCCTGCTGCATGGGTTGAGCAATGTCGCTGTAGCCCTTCCAGGTTTTTGGCGATATCCAATAGTTCTGCTACCTGCGGATTTTCCTTGCGCAGTTTGTCAAATTGCGGTTCTTCTTTGAATGCATCCTTAAGAGTGATGTTCAGTTTGTTGGGAACCAGTTTTGCGAGCTTGTCGACTTCTCCATAAGTCATATCCAGAACTCGTCCAACATCGCGGATGACTCCCTTGGCGTTCATACTGCCAAATGTGATGATCTGGGTCACGTTCTGGTTACCACCATACTTTTCGGTGACGTATTTGATCACGTCGTCTCGTCCATCCATGCAGAAATCAATATCAATATCCGGCATGCTCACTCTCTCTGGATTCAAAAACCGCTCGAATAGCAAATCGTATTGCAGCGGATCGATATCAGTGATTTCTAAAGCATAGGCCACCACACTCCCTGCCGCAGACCCACGACCAGGCCCAACTGGTATGCCCTGCTTTTTAGCGTAGTGAATGAAATCCCATACAATAAGAAAATAACCGGGGTAGCCCATTTTCTCGATGATACCCAGCTCACGGTTCAACCGATTCACATAACTCTCACGATCAAACGCAATCTTGCGCTCAGTCAACTCTTGGAATCTTTTCTCCAGTCCTTCGCGTGACCGTTCATCCAGATAGGTCACAAGCGTATAAGATTCCGGAATCGGGTAGTCGGGCAAGTTGAGCTTGTCAAATTCCAGCTCCAGTTCACAACGTTCGGCAATTTTCAATGTATTTGCAATCGCTTCAGGAGTTTCCTTGAACAGAGCGATCATTTCCTGCGGCGATTTGAAATAAAACTCGTCTTTGGGATACTGCATGCGGTAAGGATCTGTGATGGTTTTTCCTGTCTGCAGACACAACAGAATTTCATGCGCACGAAAGTCTGACTTGTCGATATAATGGCAGTTGTTGGTGGCCACCACTGGCAGTCCCAGCTTTTTACCAATACCAATCAGTTCCTTGTTGATCCTGTCCTGATTTTCCAGTTGGTGATTTTGCAGTTCGAGAAAAAAATTATTCTCGCCCATTATCTCCGCATACTGGCCGGCTACCTTGATAGCGCGAGGAACATTCTCCCGGTTCACGTTATGAGCCACCTCACCACGAACACAGGAACTTAAAGCAATCAATCCTTCTGAATGTTCGGCAAGCAGTTCCTTGTCAATACGCGGCTTGTAATAGAAGCCTTCCAGATATCCCTTGGTAACCAGTTTCAGGAGGTTTTTATAACCTGTCTCATTTTCGGAAAGAAGGATGAGATGATAAGATGCATCTCGAAGACCATCTTTCGAGCTTTTCTCAAGGCGGCTATCGGGTGCAACATATACCTCGCACCCGAGGATCGGTTTAATGCCATGTTTTCGGGCTGCGTTATAAAATTCCACCGCCCCAAACATATTGCCATGATCGGTCATCGCCACAGCAGGCATGCCAAACTCCGCCGCTTTTTCAAATAGAGCAGAGTGGCGGATCGACGAGTCCAGCAAACTATATGAAGTATGAAGATGAAGATGTACGAAGTTGGAAGGGTTCATGACACACTAAATACCAGTTTGCCTACCTTAAAGCAACCACCCTGAAACGATAGGCCCTAAGCTATTAATTTATTGAGGCTTAAAGCTAAAGAAACAGAAATTCAACTAAAAGCAGAACAGCGGTCGTCACGACGCCCGCTCCCAAAAAATTAAGAACCAGCCCGGCACGTGACATTTGAGGAATCGTCACCCAGCTACTGCCAAACACAATAGCATTTGGTGGTGTCGCAACAGGCAACATGAAAGCGAAGGATGCTGCTAATGTTGCCGGCACCATAAAAAATAAAGGATGGATATTGCCCGCCACCGCCGACACACCGAGTATAGGAAGAATCATCGTAGTGGTGGCTGTGTTTGAAGTTAACTCTGTCAAAAACGTAATGGCAAGACAAATACTGAGCACCACACACCACAAAGGCCAATCCTCTATGCCTGTGAGTTTTCCACCAATCCATTTATCGAGCCCGGTCGCTCCAAACCCTCCTGCCAATGCAAACCCACCGCCAATCAAAAGCAAAATGCCCCAGGGAATTTTACCCTGTACAGTTTTCCAGTCGAGCACAAAGAATTCGCGTTTACCGTTCAAGTCTCGCCCTTTTACTCCATCAACAGGTAGGATCATTAACAAAATACCCATCGCCATGGCTACGGTGGAATCATGTAGATATTTGGGATGAGAAAATAACCCCGACCAACCGGGCAATACAAATCCCCCAAGTGAAATCGGTTGACGAAATATCCATAAAAAGGCCGTGCAGCAGAATACCACTGCCACAGTTTTTTCAGCACGGTTGATAGGACCTAAATCTTCCAACTCCCGTTGAATGATTTCATGGCTGCCCCCTGAAATATTTTTCAATGGGATGGGCGACACAAATCGACAGAGATACATCCATACGATAGGTATAAAAACCATCACCACGGGAATCGCCATCACCATCCACTGAAAAAAAGTGATTTCCGGGTTATCCGGGAACAGTTTTTTGTAAAAACCAGCAAAAATTATATTGGGAGCAGTGCCAATGAGGGTACCCACCCCACCGATACTGGCAGAATAAGCCAGGCTCAGCATGAGGACGAGTCCTAGTCCATTTTCAATTTGTGTTTGCGATTCAGAGTTTCTCACACCTTCCAAAGACGCATCGAGAGCAATTTGCCGCACAACCGCCATTGCAACCGGAAACATCATCATGGTCGATGCGGTGTTGGAAATCCACATCGACAAAAAAGCCGTGGCCGCCATGAACCCCAGAACCAGACGCTGAGGTCGTGTGCCTATCGCTAAAATGATCCACAACGCCAGGCGTTTATGAAAGTTCCATTTCTCCATGGCAAGTGCAATCATGAATCCGCCAAGAAGCAGGAATATTAGATGATTGGCGTAATTGGGCGCAACCAATTTGCTGGGTAGAACGCCCAATAATGGAAATAATACCAGAGGAAGAAGTGCCGTCCCCGCCAGCGAAGTCCCTTCGCCAATCCACCAGATGGCCATGAGAGCAGTCACTGCAAGCATACGTTGTCCTTCAGGCGTTAAGCCTTCAAGGGTCGGCATAGCAAGGAGTGCTAGAAAAGCAGCTGCTCCCGTAGCCAGAACCAACAACTGCTTGTTAAAAGTCGTCGCCATTAGAAAATTGTAGCTCCTAAAAAATTACCGAAACGATACTACCTCTTATGTAGGCATGGAAGAAGTTAATTTTCCCCCTCAGAAACAAAGACTCAGGAAATAAAGTGAGTATTTGCTTTCATAAGCTTGCTATTGTATGAATTTTTCATTTTCGCGTTGCTAAATTAATCCAACAAGAATAAAATTATCGCACAGGGGATATATTACTTTTTATTTTCTCACTCATGAATCCATTTCAATTTGCTAATTAACTCCAACAGGCATAAGCTACCCAATAATAGGGTAGCTATATTTACTACATAAATTTTTTCATATGAAACCACGCCAAAAATTATCAGCTTTAAAACAGGTTTCGTTCTCCCGATTTATTCAGGATGATGATCTCTGGTATCTCCTTTATGCCTGCGAGAGTATTTCATTGAAGGCTGGTCAGTCTCTGTTTGCCGAAAAATCATTTAAAGAAAGCATGTTCATCGTCCTCGGCGGAGAGCTTGAAGTTTACAGGCAGCACAGGCACATCGCTTTCATGAAAGTCGGCGATTTTTTTGGGGAGATGTCATTGCTTGAATCCAAACCCCGCTCTGCAAGTGTCAAAGCAGTTGCTGACTCTGTATTACTGGAAATTGATAAAGGAACCTTTTTTAATTACATCGGCACCAACCCAAAAATTATCTGGGATATTTTAACAACCCTTTCAAAAAGAAACCGGGCAGACCTCGATGCCATTGACTCCGGTTTCGGGGAATTGAAACGGAGTGAAGAAAAATACCGAGAGATCATCGAGTCAATATCCGACCTGATTATCCAAGTCGATCCTGATGGAAACATTTCTTTCGCCAATGAGTCGGTCAGCACTTTGGGGTATGAGGTGGAAGAGTTGATAGGCAAGCCTTTTATTGAAATATTTGATGGAAAACTGGGTGACACGAGAAGACATCACATTTTGACCCGTCGAGTCGGGCCTCGTACAACTACCAATATGGAGGTAGCCCTGAAGGTTAACCCGCATTCCAGTCTGTATGGCCTTATTTGGAACTTAAGCTTTCTGGTAAACGCTTCAGGGATGTGGAATGTTCCGCAGGAAATGGTTTTGAAAAAGAACGCCCAAAAAGAATTTTTAGGAACATTACTGGTCGCCCGCACTGGAAAAATGGATCTTCTAATGTAGTTTTTCGAATGTCCTCCGCGCTAATAGCCTGCCTTTTTCAAACCGACATCTTGTCCAACATTTCCAGGAATTGACTGATTTCTAGAGGCTTAACAAAATATTTCGTAAACCCAGCCTCCATAGCCTCTTCAATTTGGTATGGAAATGTATTGGAACTCAACGCAATCACAGGTATTTCTTTTGTTTCCTCTATATTTTTAAGTATTTCGATACCCTCAATGCCATTTATATCGGGCAGATCTATATCCAGAATAATAAGGTCCGGGATATGCATTTGCGCCAGGTCGATTCCTGACTGCATATTTGAGGCTGAAAAATATTGGATTCTGGGACGTTTTGAAATGACCTGGTCCATCAACATCCGGCTTTCGGCGTTATCCTCAATATAAAGTAACGTAAATTGTGAAGTTGAACCTTTCTTCACCGGTTCCACTTTGGGTCGGTCTGGAGTTTGCAGCGTTTGATTCTCAGGTACCCTCTCTTCATTAAACTCAACACTGAAGCAACTGCCCTCACCCAAAGTGCTCTTTAATGCAATTGTTCCCCCCATCAATTCGACAAGATATTTGGTTATCGAAAGACCAATTCCGGTTCCTTCTATCAGAGAAGGGTTATCAGCAAGTCGGTTAAAGGGCTCGAATATTTCACTTTGACTCTCTAAAGATATTCCCAGGCCTGTGTCTTCAATATCGATTCTAATTCTATCAGAAGATATTTTATTTCTGGAAATTGTGACTGTTCCATTCTCACAGTTATATTTTACTGCGTTTGAAACCAGATTGATCAGCACCTGCTTGAACCTTTGAATATCTACAAATATAAAGTGATCTGTATCTTTCGAAAAATTTTTGATTATTTTGATATTTCGCTCATCAGCCAAAGGCTTAAGCAGTAAAACCACATCTTCAAGCACCTTATCCACATCGACGTTTTGTTGGCGAATTTCCATCTTGCCTCTTTCGATAGCAGACAGGTCAAGCACCTCATTGATAAGGTCTAATAAGTGCTGCCCGGCTTTTCCAATTAGACTGACATCATCTCTTTGAACAGAAGTCATGTTTAGTGGGTTCATGGCAAGCAACTGAGAGAAACCTAAAATAGCATTCAAGGGTGTCCTGAGTTCATGACTCATTCTTGACATAAATTCAGACTTGGCCCGACTTGCCCGCTCGGCGTCTTCCTTTGCTTTTTGTAATTTCTTCATTGTTCCCATGTGAACCTTAACTTCGTCTTGCAAAGCTTTATTCAATTGATCCAGCTTAGCGGTACGCTCCTTTACGCGGAACTCCAATTCATCGTGCGCTTTTTGTAAAGATTCTTCTGATTTTTTGCGCTCCGTTATGTCTCGCCCCACGATCACAGTACCCAAAAATTGTTTTTGAGACTCTTTTTTCTTAAGATTCTGGTCCAAGTTATCCCATAAACCGAACGAACTCATGAGCAAGGTGATCGAGGTGTCCGGCGCATCAGAACTTTCACCCAGCTGTAATGTTACTTCTTGGTTGAGGGTTGAGCGCTTTCCAACACGTTTGGTTAAAATAAGTGGATAAGGAAAATCTTTATCCTTCGTTCCAATAAAACTTGTAAACGGTTGACCTGTTAATTGAACGGGGTCATAACCCAGGAGAGATACCGCTGAATTGACAAAGACAATGGTCCCATCCGGGTCTACTTGGAAAACAATGTCCGATATGGCTTCAACAATACCTCTATACCGGTGTTCACTCTTTCGCAACTCCATGAAACCCCAGTTTATGACCTCCAACTCCTCCCGGCTTCGACTTGATAACGCTTTTAAGATCGCTAAAATAATTTCGGAATTTGAAACCAAAAAAGACTCAAATTGCTTTTTACTTATTTCCAGAAGTAATGTTTCCGTGCAAGAGCGGACACTCGCCGATCGTGGTTTTGATTCCAACAAGGCCATTTCGCCAAAAAAATCCCCCTGTTTTCGAGAAGCAATTTTCTTGCTCTCCTTGTATATCTCTACCTCCCCAGACAAAACGATATACATGGTTTCGCTGAATGATCCCTCTTCAAAAAAGACTTCTTTCGGATGCAGAGAAACGGTCTCGCATTCCTCAAGAAAGCGATTCAACTCAGGTTCTGATATGGATTCCAAAAAAGAAACCTGCATTAAAATTTCAATTTTCTCCCTGTGATTCATAACAAACTCAAGTGAATTTCCTTACCATGAATATTTTCAGCGACAAGCCGATTGAAAATACTTGCGCCCCGGATTCAATGTTACTAAACGTTAAAAATTATTACTATGCCCACTATCAGGCTAACTGTCTGGAAAGGAAAATAGAAGCAAAAAAGATGCGTATCCCTTAACGAATACTCGTAACATTGAAGAACACAGCAAGCCCAAGTTTTTATACAACATTGGAAATGCAGACTCAAAGAGTGGTAATTTTAACTTGAAAAATGGTACAACCTATAACGATAGTGCAACCATGTAGACATCATGTGAAGGTATGTGATCATGAGAGCCAAGGGATTCAAAAATCTACCCACGTTAATTGTAGTGCTGACTCTTTTTACTGAGACCAGTTTCTTACCTACCTTGAGTCATTCAGGAGTTTCATCTGAACTCTTACAAACTATTACATATGAAAATATAAACTACGGAACTCAGAATCCTCGTAAGATCCTAACCACTACCCAGCATGTAGCCGAAGCCCCTCATATTGCCCTTGAAATCGCGCCACCTAAAATACCTGCAAAGATAGAGTCCTCTAAAAGAGAGTTTAGCGACACGAATAAAAACAAAGTTTCTTCTGAAACGACCCCTAAGAATGAAGACAGCTGTTTCCCAGTCCTCTATGGTGAAAAAGAACTTATTTCGCTGGATTTTCAAAATGCAAACATAAAAAATCTTTTCCGAATAATTGCAGAATTCAGTGGCTTCAACCTAATACTTTCACCTGAGGTAAGCGGTTTTGTGGATGTAAGAATGTTTGATGTGCCTTGGAATAAAGCCTTGGAAATAGTTCTTGCCAATAGCTCTCTGGGGCGGGAATGTTTTGGAGAAAATGCTGTCCGTATTGCCAGCAGAGAAACACTTGATTCAGAATCAGCGTTGAAAGCTGCCAATGTGAAAGATGATAATATTGAAGCACCCTCTAAAAACACGGATAGCTGTTTCCCCATACTTTATGGAAACAAAGAGCCTGTTTCGCTGGATTTTCAGAATGTGCATATAAAAAATCTTTTCCGAGTAATCTCCGAGGTGAGTGGCTTCAATTTAATACTTTCTCCCGATGTCAGCGGTTTCGTAAATATACGAATGCTTGATGTTCCCTGGAATGAAGCGTTGGAAATCATTCTGGCGAATAATGCTTTGGGCAGAGAGTGCTTTGCAGAAGGTGTTGTTCGCATTGCCAGCATAGAAGCCCTTAACAAGGAGGCCTCTGAAATAATTCAAGCAGAAAATGAAATTACACCTCGGTTGATGGGAAAAGAATTGATCGATGCAGCTCCTGTCCCAATGCATATTTATAATAAGGTAAAAAAAGAGTTTCCCGAGTTACTGAAAAAAATGAACCATTTCGAAAACCTGTTCAACAATAACGATAGATTGAATGAATTGTCCGATGATGAGTATAAGCAGGCTATTGAGAAGTACAGAAGTCTCCTTAAAAGTGTTGGTGAAATTAAAACATTGAAAACACCACTTCAAGAAGATTATCAATTGTTACGGCTGAAGGGAATCATTTTAATGAAGAAAGAAAGGGTTGCTTTGTTTGAAACAAATGAGCAAACAGGTTTTTCAGCCAGGAAAGGTGATTTGATTGGTCCTTCCTCCGGATACATCAATGATATTCAATCCGAGAAAGTGATCGTTGTGGAAAAGTTGCGAAATTATCTGGGTGTTACCGTGACGAAAGAGCATTCCATAGGGTTTTCGAAAGATATGCCCTGAAATAATTAACCCCACGTTTAAAATCATCCACCTAAAACTCTTCAAAAACAAGAATACCCTGGACCTGACTCACTCTAATTTATATTTAGGATAGCTCAATATCAGGCCGACGGTAAGAGCTTTTCGACTTCGCTAAATACTTGCTCCACAGTGATAGGGTTTGGGTCAACAAAAGGACCCTTTCGTTTTCCGGCCGGAAGAAATGGAGGACTGGATACAATGACTGCTTTGGGAGACAGCGCCCCGCAAATTTCAACCGGATAACCCATGTGAATAGAGACCATATTGATATCAAAGGCAGAAGCAATATGAGTCAGTCCATTATCACAACCGATAAAGAGGAAGGAGCGTTTAATAACGGCAGCTACTGATTGCATAGTCGGAGCGTTATTAACAACAATAGTTCCCTGGTATTTTTTTTGCGAACTTGGGGAAACAAAAGTAATAATTTTAATCCTTCGTTTATTTTGTATTCTTGAAACCAGTTCACAAAATTTCTCCTCAGGCCATTCTTTTGATGCTTTTGCGAAACGAGACTCAGGGGATATCGTGATAAACGGTTCGTCCTTAGCTATTCCCACATTAGAAAGAATGGATTCGGCAGCTAAATCATCTTCTTCATCGAGGTAAACCGTGGGTCGGCGTGAGCTTAATGTGACTTCACATAATTGTTCAAAATTATCAATTATGTGGTTCCCTTCATTTAGTTTTTTGTTTTCAGCATTGTCCAGAAATATAGCCACGTCGTATTTGAATTTTCTTGTAAAGAGGGCTATTTTTCGGACCAATAATTTTCTGACATTTTTTGTGGCAGGGTAGTAGAAAAGAGTGTCGTCGAAGCTGTCGATATTAGGGTCTTTTCTGAGTATATCGTAGTAAGATTCCTTGCCTATGCCAAAACACAGATGGGAATCTGGATATTTTTTTTTAAGGGCTGCTATTACTGTAGAAGCTAGAACCAGATCTCCCAGACCGCCAAGGAGACCGACGTAAATTGTTTTTATTTTTTTCACTTTATCTCTGGTTTTTCAGGAATCAAGGATGCAATAAACCGGGATTGACTGATAATCTGTTATATTAAATCATTCCAAATAACTACCGCCTATTTTATATGAAAATCCTTATATAAAACCATTAAAAAGAATGGAAGGTAGTCCGGCGTAAGACAAGCCTTCTATTGCACAATATTTTCATTAAATTTGCCCGAGAGTTCTTCAATTGATATAACCAGTATTCAAATGTAGAGTTAATCCTGTTACTCACGAAACACGATGATTGGAAAAGTTAAATGAAAAAAGGGACCGAGATAGCTGAAGATTTCCACCATTCTTATTCCAATTTGGAGTTCCTGGGTATTCGCAAAAAATGTGTTCTATTTGAAAGCATCACAAAGAACGCTGCAAACCTATTCGTAAAAGGAAGAGATGGGATATCAAGAAACCCATTGGTTTTTGGCAGATATGAAGTCGATACCGAGGAAGTAATAAAAACCTACAGAACAAATGGCTATCACAACTTTTTCCTGGATATTGGTGCAAACATTGGGCTGACATCCTGTCTGGCTGGAAATGGTTTTGAACAAATATTCTGCTTTGAGCCAAACCCACAAGTATTCCGAATACTACAAACAAATATTGAGATCACATTTGGCATTGACCACAAAGTAACACTCAATAATTTTGGTCTCGGAGATGGAAATAAGCAACTGGAACTAACCATCCCCAAAACTAATTTTGGCGGGGCCTTCCTTAGAGAAGGGAACACATACTCCAACGACATTCTGTTAAGTAAAGATAATATAAAAGATCCCTCTAAAGCATATGATTACCTTAATGTCTCAATAAAAGATTCCAGAACCCACCTGAATGAACTTTTCACTAATAATATCCCATCAGGGTCACGAGGGGTCATCAAGATCGATGTTGAAGGGTATGAGCCTTATGTACTGAAAGCCATTGCTGAAACACTTCCTTCTGATAATTCTGTCGCAATAATTTTTGAAAATCATGACCCCGATTTAAAATCCAGTGAAATAAAAAATCATTTCAATAGAGATGCCAGCCTGTATCGTTTGAAACATTACCCTGTACGATCCCTGTTCAAGGACAAGAATCTTCTAAAGATCAAATCACTTTTAGGCGCAAAGGGACACTATAAACTCAAAAAACTGGACGGCGTTGAAGACCCTGTAGGACAACTTCTCCTTGTCGTTTGAACCAAAAACCAATTTTACTTGGAGAAACCAAACTTTGGCAGTCCCAACACTGGAACCTTCAAGGAGAATACCACGGGCACTGGCGAGCTAGGCGAGATTAATGCGCGGAAATAATTTCGTTAATTTTGAGGGTGGAGACAATGTGTTTATCCATGCCGAGTTCATTAGGAGAATAGCCCAACGCCAAGGCAACCAACTGGGGAAGATGCAAAACAGGGATGGAGTTATTTTTCTTTTGCAGGATTTCGATTTCAGGTTGATAGGAATCCAGACTCAGGTGGCATAACGGACAACCGGTCGCCACCACATCGGCACCGTGGTCAATAGCATCTAACAAAGCATTGCCAGACATATCCAGTGAAGCGGGTTTATTCATCATTACGATGGGAAAACCACAACATTTGACCCGACTGGGATAATAAACGGGTGTCGCACCCAACGCTGCAAAGATATCTTCCATACCCGTCGGATTATCGGGATTTTCAAAGTCTGAATTTTCTGATGGACGCAGGACATAACAACCGTAAAATGCAGCAACCTTTAATCCCGTCAATGGTCGTTTGATACGTTCCTTAAGTCTTGCCATTCCTTCCTCGGTAGCGAGGATGTTGGCGAAATGTTTGATTCGTGTCTTGCCGTTATATTGGTGCCCGCCTTCATCAAGAATATCGTTGACCTTCTTTTTGTATTCGTCATCCCCCTTCAGGTGAGCTTCCGTCTTTTTCAAGGTGCCCTGACAGGTAGAACAAATTGTGACAATATCGAGATTCTGTTTTTCTGCGATGGAAAACGTACGAGCGTTGAGAGCATCGGCAAGCAAGGGACTTTTCTCGGAAACCACACCGGCGCCACAGCAGGAAGCGGCCTTCATTTCTATAAAATCAAAACCGAGACCTTCGGCGGCCTTGATGGTGGAAAGCATCAGTTCCCGGGTTGCGCCTTTGGCAACACATCCGGTAAACAAGGCAAACTTCATTGATCCAGCTCCTTGAAAATTCGTTTAACGTCGTCCATTTCATCAATGGAATGATGAATGATCGGGGGAACCTTGCCCTTGAGAAACATGCGAATGCCAACAGGCAGCAGACTCAACAATCCAGGAATATTGAAAAACCCCATCGACTCGACCGGAATTCGGTTCTCATTCAGGTTACCGCTTCTTTTAACGGAATTGAAAAACGACATCGCGTGTCGGGCTCCGTTATTGTTGTGCACGCCCTGTTCCAGCGCCACTGTCATAACTTCCTTGATGCGATCAAACGGTTTTGCTGGCTTCGGACAACGTTCAACACATTCGCCACAATGGGTGCAGTCCCAAATGCCGCCCGGTTCACTGAGCGTTTTTACTCGCTCCAATGTTTGTGCGTCGCGGGAGTCACCGACAAATCTTTGCGCCTTGGCGAGAGCCGCCGGCCCGAGGAAGTTGTCATCCACTTCCAGTACGTTACAGTCTGAATAGCAGGCTCCGCACATGATACAGGTGCTTGAATCATCAATCAGCAGAAAGTCTTCCTGACTTTGATGTCGTTCTTTTTCCGGAGCAGCCTCTTTTGGCTCCAAATAAGGTTTGACCTTATTGATCTTGTCCCAGAAAGGAGTGAAGTCGACGACCAGATCCTTCACCGGTTTCATATTCCCTAGAGGTTCGAGCGTAATCGTCTCATCGTTATCTACAATATGTGCGGCCTGACGCTGGCAAGCCAGCAAGGCGTGACCATTGGCTTTGACAGCACAAGACCCACAAATGGCACTGCGGCAGGACATACGATAGGAAAAACTTCCATCCAAAGTCCATTTGATCAGATTCATACAGTCGAGAAGCGTAGCACCTTCGGGGACATCCAATTGAAATTCCTCGAAATATGGCTCAGCCTGTTTTTCCGGATTGAATCGCTTGATCCTGAAAGTCGCCATTAATAAGTTCTCTCTGCAGGTTGATGTTTGGTAATCACAACCGGTTTCTTTTTGATGACCAGTCCATCGGGAGAATCAAAAATCATTGAGTGATGGAGAAAGTTTTCATCATCACGTTTCGGGAAATCCGTACGAAAATGACCGCCTCGGCTTTCTTTTCGCTCCAGAGCACCGCCAGCAATGATCACAGCCATACCCAGCATATTTCCCAATTCCAAAATCTCATAAATTTCCGTATTGAACAACTTGCCCTTATCGGTCACTTTACCTTTTTTGAACCTTTCCTGCAGTCCTTTCAAGGTTTCAATACAGACTTTGAGTTTTTCTTCATCGCGGAAAACCCCGCAATGAGTCATCATGATTTCTTTCATTGCATCACGGATGTCGTTATAGCTTTCTGACCCATCCCTTTGATAAATATCTTCAAATTTTTTCAGGACCTTCGCCTTCTCCTGCCCTTCATTGACGTTTCCGTGGTCAATACCCACTGCATATTCAAGCACGGATTTACCCGCACGTTCTCCAAACACCACGGCTTCCAGAAGGGAATTTGTTCCC
>JAJDBI010000072.1 GCA_029261435.1 Nitrospinaceae bacterium | reverse complement strand
TTTGATCAGGTAATAGACTTCTCCCCGTTCATGGTAGTGACCCGCTTTAGCACCGGCTTTTTGCCCGGTTCCAAAATAGAGGTCTCCCCGTCCCGCGCCTCGAATGGCGCTTCCTGTGTCCTGATCCACTACAAACCTTGAAATGGGGTTCCAGCGTACGATCTCATTATTCTCGTTGAGGACGGGTTGGCGGATTTTTATGAAGGCCAATCCTCCCGCCGGATAAATGGATTTGTCGGTGGCGATGGAACGTCCTCCCACCAGCTCTCCTCCTCCTGATCCACGGGGTCCTTCATCGTCATTGAGAGTGAAAAAGATATAGCGTTTATTCTGGTAGAGGTATTTTGCGATATCCTGCGGATGATCGACAAAGTATTTCTTGATGCCCTGCATGGAACCTTGTGATATCTCAATGGCCCCGTCCTGAATCATCAGCTTCCCAATTCCTGTGTAGGTATGTTGGTTGGAGCCCTGATAGCCAACACCTTGCCGGGTTCCATCGGGAAACTCCAACATGCCGGAACCTTGAATGTGAAGGAAGAACCGCTCAAGGTCATCCTTAAGCCATGCGACTTCCAGTCCCTGTCCCTTTAGCACACCTTTGTGGTCAATTTCTTCGCGGGTGAATCGCCGCCACGCCTTTTTCTCGGCATAAGATTCGCGGATTTTTTTTATTCCTGTATTCGTGCCGACGAGTTGAATTCCGCTCTTATACTTTACCTGTTGCAGGCCTTGCTCAGGCATCTGATAGATCGGGTAGCGGTAGAGGGGCGTTCGTTTCAGGCTGGCTTGAATGACGGGTCGATAATAGCCGGTGAACAACACTTTCTTGTTTTTTCCTTTGCCGACCCGGTAAAGAACAAATTCTTCGGAAATCTTTTCATTGAACTCTTCAATAGGAAGATCCTGTTTTAGAATTTCTAAAAAAGCTTCGAGAGTTTCTACTAGACGTCCGCGCGTCAGGGTGAATGTCCCCAGTCGCACGGGAGTGGAAGGTTCTTGCTCAAACATGGCCTGGAGTTGGTTCGTGATAGCCTTTTTCAGAGAGGCGCGGCTTAAATCGTCGGTGAATCCTTTCAGGTCGGCCAGGGTTGCCGGGTCGCTGAAGGGTTCTGAGTCTTTCTCCAGACTTTTTTCAGTATCATTATCTTGTTTTTGGAGTCTGTCTTGCCGGTAGTTGAAATCATGACTTTGGGAGTCTTTATATTCTCCGGTACGATCAGGATAAGAACTTCTGGGGTAGCTTGGTCCTTTTGTAGAGCACGAAGCGACTAAAAAGAAAAGGCTGAGAATAATGATAAGTGGGAGAGCGGGTTTTTTTTTGAAAAGAAGCTGTTCCGGGGTCAAAATCATTCTATCTTCCGATGAGAAATTGATGGTTCATAATGGGTTCTGTTTCCCATTCATCACAGTATAGTTAGTGTGGATGCCCTAAAGCTCTGCAATGGCCTCATTCGCCAATTGGTCGCAACGCTCGTTTTCTGGATGACCACTATGGCCTTTTACCCAAATCCATTTGATGGTGTGAGGCTTGCTCAGTTCATCAAGCTCCTGCCAGAGTTCTTTATTTTTAACCGGCTGACGCGAAGCCGTTTTCCAGCCATTGCGAATCCAGCCTTTCATCCACTCTGTCATACCCTTTACGACATATTGCGAGTCGGTCGTTAATCTAATTTCGCAGGGTCCGTTAAGTTGTTTCAGGGCGACGATGACGGCAGTCATCTCCATAATATTGTTGGTGGTTTGTGGGACTCCTCCCTTGAGTTCCTTGATATGGTCATTTTGCTTGAGGATGCATCCCCAACCGCCAGGGCCCGGATTGCCTTTGCATCCCCCATCGGTAAATATATCGACTTTTTTCATGATTCAGATTCTGGGTAAGAGATGGATTTATTCCGGATATTGACCGGGGTTGGAGGTCCATTTTTGCAGGCATGGTCACGTGCTCCAAATTTTCTTTCTAAACTATAACACATTCTTTTTATTGAGGAAATTTGATTCATTGGGTTTTTTATCGATTCTTCAAGGAAGTAGACAGAAAGCTATGATAAATTGATTGTTCAAATTCAAGGTCGGCACAAGATTATCATTTGCAAGAGACCTTATGGTTTCAGGGGTGGGCATGGATAAAGAAAAGACAGAGGGTGGGGGGCCGAACAGAGCTTCGTTTCAATGTGTGGATGCGATCGAAATCAGCCTGTTTATTGAAAAGGAAGGGCTGTTTTTTTATGAGTCGGCGGGCAAGAAAATTCAGAACCCTCAGGTCCGAGAGATGTTCTCTCGTTTAGCGGATGAGGAGCGGGAGCATATCCAGTCTCTGCAGGAAAAATCCCGCTATCTACAGCCAGCTATAGCAGGACGAAACAGGGCAAAAGAGCATTTGATTCGCTTTATTGATGGAGAACTGAAGGGTAAGATTTTTCCTGCCATGAATACTTCTTCCACACAAGATATTGACAGCGACAAACAGGCTCTCGAGTTGGGGATTGAATCGGAAAAGAGATCGATTGAAATGCTGCAGAGTTTGTTGGCGAAGGAAAAAAAGCTGGATGTGAAGGCCATCTTTTCACATTTGCTGGTCGAGGAAAAAAAACACCTTTTGATGCTGCAGGATTTAAAAACGAAACTCTAAGCTGTAATAGATGGTAATACCCGTTTTGCTAGCGCGACTATCGGGAGAAACTTCTTTCTTCAGATATATCAGCAGACTGTTGGATTAGTGATGTTGCTTCAGGTAGGATTTTCCAAGTCCTTGTCGATGTGGGTAGATATGCAGGAATTGTCTAAGGTTTTCAGGGTTATTGGGTCTTTTATCGTTTAAAAGGCTATTAAATTAAGGTTTGGGCGGTTTTGTCTTGAAATGACAGGCGTATAGCCTTTGCCGGGGTTACCGGGTTTTGAGATTATATGTAGGTGGCGGAACAAAGCCGGGATATACTATACAAATATAGAACGATAAGGAAGGCCTAAGCTATTTTAGCCATTAAGGTTTGACAACTTTTTGGGGCTGGTTTATTATTAAACTCTTTTTTTAAAATAAACTTACAGATTAAGGATTACCAGAATGAGCCACTACGAGGTCAAAGCAGGCCCGGAGGCGTTTTTACCTCCTGCAGCTGCATCAATGGGAAATGTATTG
>JAJDBI010000071.1 GCA_029261435.1 Nitrospinaceae bacterium | reverse complement strand
GATCAAGGAGAGAACTCCCTATACGGTCAAACTGTTTGCTCAGGATTGCTTCCAACGCTGAACCAGTTGTGGAAACAGTCCGCCAGCTGAAACTATAGATTATGGTCTTAAACTCTTATGAATTTCTGGTGAGAAACTTATGACAAAACCTTTTACCCTGCTCAGTGAACTTGAAAGTGATGACGGAGAACCTTCTCATTTAAAGAAGAGTAAAATCACCTCTTTGTTAAAAAAGAAGTTTGATTTTGAAAATTCCCACCTGCGCCCCCCCAATAGTAAAGACAAAGGGATTCTGGCAAAATGTTTCGGCTATTTTGCGCCAGATCAAGCGAAAGAACTGGGGATTTATCCGTATTTCAGAGCGATTGAGGAGATTGATGGGTGTCATGTTGTCATTGACGGGAAGCCAGCCATTTCTGTTTCCACCAATAATTATCTAGGACTAGCCCAGGACCCGCGTGTGGTGACAGCGGCCAGGGATGCGTTGGAAAAATTTGGCATCGGTTGTACTGGTAGCCGTTTTCTCAATGGCACTTTCGATCTGCATAAGACCTTGGAAAGAGAAATCTCTTCTTTTTTGAATCGGGAAGATTCCATCGTCATGTCCACGGGGTTTCAGGCAAATCAAGGTACTATTGCCTGCCTGTTGGGTAGAAAAGATGTGGCTTTTTCGGATCGGGAAAACCATGCCAGTATTTACGAGGGGTGTGGGGTGGCACCGGGAAAGACTGTCCGTTATCAGCATAATGATATGGATCACCTTGAATATTATTTGAAAAAATATTCAGATGTTGAAGGCAAAATAATTATTACCGACAGTATATTCAGTATGAGCGGCGATATTGCCAATCTTCCTGCTATTGTGAAACTTGCGAAGGATTATGGTGCCAGCGTCATGGTTGATGAAGCTCATGGCTTGGGTGTCATGGGGGAAAATGGCAAGGGCGTTGCCAGCTACTACAATCTGGAAGACGAAATAGATATTTATATGGGAACGTTTTCCAAAAGCCTTGGCTCCATTGGCGGGTTTATTTCTGCCAAATCCAAGATCACCGAGTTCATTCGTCATAAAGCCTCGGCGTTTATATTTACCGCAGCTCTGCCTCCTGCATCGGTTGCCGGGGTCATTGCGGGTCTGGATATTATGATTAATGAGCCTGAGCGTATCGATAAGTTACAGGAGAATACAGCTTATATTAAAAGAGGGTTTTTTGATATGGGCTTTCAAGTGAATAACAATTCTATTCCTATTGTTCCCATTAAAATAGGAGAAGAAGCCCTCACACTTTATTTGAACCGACTCCTTTTTGATGACGGGGTTTTTGCGGGAGTTGCAGTCTCACCCGTTGTGCCACCTCTTAACGCTATGATTCGAACCAGCTATACCTCGGCCCATGACCAGAAAGACCTTGATACCGTTCTTGGCTCTTTTAAGAAACTGGGAACAAAGCTAGGCATTATCCCTAAGTAAATATGGGTTTTGAACTAGTAAAGGTTGAAACCAGCCGGGATCTTGATCGATTTATTCGACTACCCTGGAAAGTTTATAAAGACCAGCCATGCTGGGTTCCTCCCCTTGTTCAGGAACGTAAAAAGTTTCTGAATCCTGACATCAATCCCTTTTTTGAACATGCGGAAGTCGATCTTTTTTTGGCGTTGAACGATGATCGATCGCCAGTGGGTAGAATCGCACTGATTCATGATCAGAGTTATCAGGATGTTCATTCAGAACTTGTTGGAATGTTTGGTATGTTTGAGGCGGTGGATGACCCGAACCTTTTCCGCTTTTTGTTGGACAAGGCCCACCAGTGGTGTCAGGAAAAAGGATACGCTCGTCTGATAGGGCCGATGAACTTATCGACCAATCATGAATGCGGTCTGTTGATAAAAGGGTTTGACTCTCCCACGATGCTGGGTATTCCTTATAATCCTGAATATTATTGCAAGCATTTTGAAGAATGGGGTCTGCAAAAGGCCAAAGACCTTGTGGCTTTCCGCCTCGATTTGATAAAGATTCCAGATTATTTGGAGCAGGCGGCCGTAAAGCTTAAGCGAAGGAATCATTTTAATATCAGGCCTCTGAATCTGAGCCGGTTTGATGATGAGATTTCGATTCTTTGGAATATTTATAACGCTGCATGGAGCCTGAATTGGGGGTTCGTGCCGATGAAACGAAAAGAGTTTGAATTTTCTATCCGAGAAGTAAAACCCATTATCCAGCCTGAACTTTGTATGATTGCCGAAGTTAAAGGTGAGCCGGCAGGTTTTTCCATGGCTTTTCCCGATATCAACCAGATACTTATAGAGCTCAATGGCAGTCTGTTTCCCTTCGGTTGGGCACGGTTCCTATGGAAGAAAAATAAAATTAATGCTTACCGGGTACCCATTCTCGGAGTGAAACAGAAGTTTCGCAGGCTGGGCATTGATGCTTGGTTTTATTATGAAACCTACAGAATTTTTCTGGAAAAAAAGATAAAGTGGTGTGAGATGTCTTGGTTGTTGGAGGACAATAAAAGCATTCTAGATCCGATGAATCGGATAGGGGGAACTATTTATAAAAGACATCGCATTTATGACCGCATCATTACATCTTAAGGGTGCCACTGCGTTGGTCACCGGCGCGAATGGTTTTATCGGCAGTCATCTTGTGGATCAGCTTTTGGCTTGCGGTTGTAAGGTTCATGGACTGGTGAGAGAATCCTCTAACTTAAAATGGCTGGATACTTCTAAGATCGATCTCCACCGAGTGGATCTGGCTCGGTCGGATTTCAAGGTCCCCGCTTTGGAGGAGTTGGATTATGTCTTCCATTGTGCAGGGTTGACCAAGGCAAAATCCCGTTCTGGTTACTTTCAGATCAACGCAGTCGCCTGCTCAAATCTCTATGAGCAATGTCAGAAGCGAGGGAGCCGGATTAAAAGCATCGTCCACCTGAGTAGTTTGGCTGCAACCGGCCCCGGCCCTCAAGGCAGACTTGTCGATGAAATCACCCCTTGCAAACCTGTGACTTTTTACGGGCAGTCAAAACTTGCGGGAGAAGAAATTGCGTTGCAGTATTCGCAATCGATTCCTCTTACTGTTATCCGTCCTCCTGTGGTATACGGTCCTCGAGAAGAAAACTTTTTTACTTTCATTAAGTTGATTCAGAAAGGGTGGGGATTGCAAATTGGCAGGGCGGGAAAAGAACTTTCGCTGATTTATGTTTCTGACCTGGTCGAGGCCATGCTCAAAGCTTCTGACCCATCCAAACAGAAAGGACGTAGTTATTTTGTTACAGATGGCCGTGTTTATATTTGGGAGCAGATTGCGAAAGAGTGCGCCCGCATTATGAACGTTGATGTGAAGACTTTGAAAGTTCCTGAAGCGATGCTTGTTCCGGTGGCTTTGTTTTTTGAGGCGTGGTCCAGCTTCAGTTCCAAACCGGCGTTGTTTGATCGGCAAAGAATGATTGATATCCGTCAGAGCTCCTGGTCCGCTTCACCGGAAAATTTCTTTAAGGAGTTTGAATTTACACCTCAATATGAACTGAGTCGAGGATTGGCTGAGACGATCAACTGGTGCCAGCAGGAAAAATGGTTGTAGGCTATGAGTGATACATTGGAACATGCACCTGTTGACCTGGTTGAGCCCGTCAATCGATATATTCAGGACCCGATTGCGAAACAGATTGTGGGTTTTTTAAAGAACACTCCTGTGACTCCCAATCAGGTGACTTATTTTTCTGTGCTGGTGGGGTTTGCTTCCGGTTATGCATTCAGTTTTTCCACTCCCATATTTTTAATTCTGGGTGGGCTCCTGTTGGAAGTCACATTGGTGCTGGATTGTGTAGACGGGCAACTGGCACGGGCCAAGGGTATGGTCAGTGACTGGGGCAGGCTGATAGATGGTATTGCCGGATACTTTGCCTACCTTGCAGTGGTGATCGGGCTCATCAAGGGCTTTCCGGAATACACTCAAGTTCTACAAGCCATTGCGGGGCTGATCATCCTACGGGCTATTTCTTATGATTACTGCAAGCAGAGCCTTGTTCCTCTGCTATCGCATGGCTACGATGGCATGGAGAGGGAAATTCAAAGCACCTGTCAAAAGTTAAGAACAAAAATGTCCTGGGTGCTGGTGCTATATTTTTATTATATGCAAGCGCAGCAATTATTTTTTCGTGGCGAATGGAGTTTTTTGAGGCAGATGAAGACTGCTGATCAAGGCTTGAAGCCGGACCTGACCCTCGAACAACGTAGAGCCTGCTACGAAAAGATAAAAATCTTGCTGACTCTGTGGCGCTGGAATGGGCTCGACCTCCCGCTTTTTTTGCTTGCCCTGTTCGCGGTTCTTGGAATTATTTCATCCAGCCTGGCCCCCTTTGCATGGATTATGGCGGTGCAATATTTATTGACTCTAATAGCGCACCATTATTTTGTTCGCAGAATTTGATGTTAATGATATTCCATGGGAATGATACCCGGGAATATTGCGGTGTATGCGCCTCTTTTAAGGTATTGATTTGTGTTTTTTAGAGAACTTGACCTACTGATTCTCGTAACTAACTATTTTTCTACCTGCAAGTAAATATTGAAATTATCTACGCCTGAGCCGAGAATTTCTATTTGATCTAGACTGAATTCAAGGTAGTATGCTTTGGTTTTTAACGGGGACCTATAAAAGAATATGGGTTTAGGGTTCCAAGCTACTTCCATTTGTCGTCAATATATATCCTGATGAGTGCGCTATGAGATTTTTTACCAAGCCTACCAGTGTGTTACCCTCAAAATCTTTTTCTAAAATAAGTCACACCTCTTTCCTGTCCTTAGCAATTATAGCTTTTGCTCTTTTCTTTCTTTATTCCTGTATCCAGAATGTACCTGGTTCGACTAATAGTGCTTCTTCTAAAAAAACATCAGAGATGCCGGACCAGAAGACAAGCGCGATGGAGCGAGAGAGTTCTGAATCTTCCGTTAAATCTATGGAAGAAAAGACCGATTCGGGTGAGGGTAATTCCGAAAAAGATGTCGCGCTACAAGCTGCGGCAGACCATGAAGCACTATTCGCAGAAAGTAAATTTCCGTCGGCCGCGACCTGCGGCACCTGTCATCCCAAGCATTATAAGGAGTGGTCGGTTTCGTCGCATTCCTATGCACAATTGAGCCCGGTTTATCTTTCTCTTAGTAGTGAGATCAATGAGTTGTCCAGTGGGTCTAATGGGGACTTCTGTCTAAGATGCCACAGTCCTATTGGTGCCAACCTTGGTGAGTCTCCTTTTATGTCAAACCTGGATCGGCACCCTACATCCCGCGAAGGTATAACCTGTGTGGTCTGTCATCGTTTGAACAAGGACTACAATAAAAGGAGTGGAAGATTAGCTCTACAGCAGGGTGGCCTGCTGGAACCGGTATATGGGCCAATGGGTAATGAAGAGATGGCGCGTGTTCTGGACAATACAGATGAATACCGTGTCGTGACCGAAGAAGGGAAGCCGGGACGAAAAATTCATCGTGAAGCTATAAAATTTGCATCTATCTCCCAACCGGTATTTTGTGGGACCTGTCACGATGTAACCTTGTTTAATGGTTTTCGACTTGAGGAGGCATTCAGTGAGTATCGTACTTCTCCGGCTGCGGCCAGGGGAACCACTTGTCAGGATTGCCATATGGGTAAAGAACAGGGTGTTGCTTCGGGATATGATATTGGGCCTGCTGCCGTGGTAGGTGGAAAGCCAACTAAAGATCGAAAAGTCACCAGTCACTTTTTTGCAGGGCCGGACTATTCAGTTATACACCCGGGTATTTTTCCGCATAATGCGGAGGCTCAGGAAATGGCTAGTATGAGAGAGTGGCTTGAGTTTGACCATAAAGCCGGGTGGGGTACTGATGAGTTTGAAGACAAGGTCACTGAGGATATGAAATTCCCTGTTCGCTGGGACTCCGTCGATGACCGCTACGATGCTCGTGATATTTTAAATCAACAGTTTGAACATTTGGAGTTTGCCCGCAATTTGCGTCTGGAAGTATTGCGAAATGGCTATCATCTGGGAGAAATTGTTACCGAACAAAGCAGTGACGAAGGCATACAATTTAAGGTTAAAGTCAGTAATCTAACGGATGGTCATAATGTTCCGACCGGGTTTACAGGAGAGCGACTTGTCTGGCTCCATGTTACTGTGACAGACCGCGACGGGAAAGTGGTTCTAGAATCAGGCGATTTGGACCCAAATGGAGATGTCCGTGACCGGGAATCCTCTTATGTGCATAATGGAGAGCTTCCTTTAGATGGACAATTGTTTGATTTGAGATCACGGTTTGTAGTCTCAAACCTCCGTGGTGGGGAACGGGAGCGAATCATTCCTATTCCTTATCCGTTGATCACGATTCCATTTGTGCGACCTTCTATTCAATCGCTGGTGTTATCAGGTGAGCCAGGTACTGAACGAAACCACCGAAGAGGTATCGAACCTTCAGGGTATCGCTGGGCTAAGTACCGGGTTGATGATGATGCACTAACCGGCAAAGGCCCTTACAAGGCTAAAATCGAACTTAAAGCGGGAATGGCTCCAGCAAACTTAGTGGGAGATATTCAGGGTCGTGGATTTGACTATGCCATGAGCGCCCGTGAGGTTGTTGACGGCGTTGCTGCGGGTTATGAAATTTTGTCGGAAAAAGAAGTTACTTTTAAAACCAATAATTAACTCAGGACTAAACTTTCTGCGTTACTTGGAGGGTAAGAGAGAGTGCAAATGTTTGGCGTAGTTTTAGACCGATCTCATAGGATTCTATCAGGGTTTGTTTTTGCGTGTATAGTCGTATGTTTTTCTATTCCGGCTTACGCGGATTGGTTTCCATTGGGAGAGACCTCAGAGGTGAGTGCCTTTTCTGAGGAGCATATCCAGTTACGTCCTCCTTCTGATACCGGCACGCGTCCTCCATTGATTTATGAAGGCGGAGATCCTTTTCTTGGTGTGGGAGATCTTTATGAGGGTTTTGAGACGCCTTGGGGCGCGGTCTGGCAACCACAACTTTGGGTTTTTGGGACCATGCGTTCGAGCTTGCAAATGTTTGAAAATGCGAGCTCTAACAGTACGGCTTCTGAATGGGCTAATCGCCTGGATCTATACGCCAATGTACAGCTGACGGGTACGGAAAAGTTTATTATTGGAGCTCGACCTCTAGATAGAAATTTGCCCACTCAATTTTCACGAGTATCGTTTAACGATAATCGGGGTTCTGGTCAGTCCGAATTTAATATGGATATCCGGACCATGTTTTTTGAGGGTGATTTGGTAAGCCTTTTTCCCAAGTTAGACCCTGCTGGAACAAAGCCACTGGATTTTGGGTTTTCTGTGGGCCGGCAATTATTGCAGTTTCAGGAAGGCATTATGCTCAATGATGAAATAGATGCCATTGGACTTGTTCGTAATAATATTCACCTTCCCGGTATTCCAAGCTTGAGGTCTTCTTTCGTGTGGGGTTGGAACGAGGTGGGCAGAAGCAATGCCGGGCGGCATGATGCTGCGAATATGTTTGGGTTGTTTAATTCTGCAGATATGCAGGATCTCTCCTGGAATCTGGACATGGTGTATGTTGCTGACAAGGACGCTGTTGGTGATAGTTTTCATGTGGGGTTTTCAACAATTCAAAGAATTGGTGTTTACAGCACGGCCTTCAGGATTAATAGCTCCATTGCGGATGGAGAAGATAACGCAAAGGCTGGCACTGGAACTCTTTTTTCTGCCGAAACGTCCTTTACTCCCGAAAAATCTGATGACATCGTATACTTTAATGCCTTTGTTGCGGCTGGGAACTTCACTCAAGTGGGTCGTGAAGCGATAGTAGGTGGGCCATTAGGGGCTTTAGGTATATTATTTGCCTCTCCCAGTCTCGGTAATTTTGGGTCTGAACTTAACAGCTTTACGGATGATATGGCCGGATTTGCCACGGGTTACCAGGCATTTTGGAATCACCATAGGACAAGTCTTACTTTTGAATTGGCGGGTAGAAAAGATACCAGTGGTGAAAGGTTTGATGATATAGCTGTTGGTTTTGAATTCCGCCAAAGACTGGCCCAAAGAATACAGCTCCAAGTAGATACCCATTATACTGTCCAGGAAAAGCGCAGTGACGGTTATGGTCTGCGAACAGAAATTCTCTATCAATTTTAATTTGGGGATAGTCCATATTTTTCGTGTTTTTGTCATGTTCGCATGAACACGTTATTACCCCTTAAAAAAGTGAGGGTGTTATGAAGCATCAAGGTAAATTTTCTTTAGCGAAACATTTTTTTCTGATGGCGGTGGCGCTGTTAGGCGCATGGTTGATTTTTCCTTCCATATCAATGGCGCAGCCTTTTTTTAAGGGTGCAAAGCTTTGCGAAGAATGCCACGAAGCTGAAACTAAAATTTGGAAAAAAACTAAACACTATACTTCCTTTCGAACGGTTCATCGTGAGCCGAAAAGTGCTGACAAACCTTCTCCTAAGAAAATTTTAGCGGCTGTCGGTGGACAGAAAAGGATGAAGCGGAATGAGACCTGTTATCTGTGTCATTACACTTTAGAGCAAAAGGGTGCAGATACCAAACCAGCCGCTAAGTCGGGAACCTCTTGTGAAAGTTGCCATGGTGCATCCTCTGATTGGCTGGCTCTTCATGATAATTATGGCGGGAAGGATGTTAAGCGGGAACAGGAAACGTCGGATCATAAAATGAAACGAGTTGCTGACTCCCAGGCCGCAGGTTTGATATGGCCATCCATGCAGTTTGAGGTGGCAGAAAACTGTATGACTTGTCATGGTCTGGCACACCCCGACCTTAAAGCCGATGATTTGGCTAAAATGCTTGGAGCGGGGCATCCGATTAATCCCAACTTTGAACTGGTTAAATATTCTCAAGGTTCAGTTCGTCACCGGCATTATGCTCCAGATATCAAGACCAATGCCGAAATGACACCTCAAGAGCTGGCTAGGCTTTACGTAATTGGTCAAGCGGCAGCACTGGTTTCTGCAACCGAAGCCATTTCCAAGTCTGGTGAGGCAAAATACAAGGAAGCACAAAACAAGCGAGTTGAGATTGCCAAGTCGACTCTCAGCAAGGTTTCTGAAGCGGCGGGGTTATTAACCGCTCCTACAAGAGAAAATGCTTTAAACTTTGTTAAGTCTATTGCAGGAAAAGATTTGACCGGAGTTATTGGAAGTATGCTCCCAGCTAAAACGGATTATAAATAAGAAGAAAGTGTTTAGCTTGGGTTTTAGTTTCCCTGAATCGTTAATAGTATTTAAGAGTCACAACTCCAGAGTTAGATGACAAGTTTGCCTCTTCCGGTTGTGCATTTTGGAGGTGGTAGGTGGCTATAACGACTCAAGTGCGTCCGCAGAGGTGGGACCAGCCCTTCGGTTTGTTTATGACCGATTTGGATGTGGATCGGCTGTTGACTTTTCCGGAGATTTCCGCGATAGAAGAGAGTAAATTCCCCTCTCATTGCCCTCTCAGAGGAATTCTTAAGAATGACGCGAGGATTGTAAAGTACTCTGCAGGTGACATTGTCATCCGCGAGGGTGACTACGGCAATTCGGCATTCCTGGTTTTGGACGGCTCGCTAAAAGTCGTGTTGTTCCCCGGCCTTCCCAGTGAAATGCTAGGTCGCCAAACCATTCGGAAAAAAACATTTTGGCAGGCCCTCAAACAGCTTTGGAGCCGGAGTGAAATTCCGGAAGCCCGTGATGTTAAACACCTTGGTCTGCATGCATTGGTTCGGGAGTCGGAGGATTTGGGTGCCGCGCATGTTTTTCTTCAGGATATTCCTGCTGTTTTAGATAAGAATAAGACCGCCTCTCTGAGTAAAGGAGCATTATTTGGAGAACTTGCTGCGTTGGGAAGGACCCCCAGAACATCTACCATTTTTGCAGAATCCGATATAGAGTTATTGGAGATACGTTGGCAGGGACTTCGTGAATTTAGGAAATATGATCAAGGGTGGCGCCGCCTCATTGATCAGCGTTATCGTGCCAACGCCCTCAACGCTCACCTAAGGGCGACTTCCATTTTTTCTCACTTGGATGATAAAGACCTTCAAGAGGTGGCAGATGCCACTCTTTTTGAAACCTACGGAAAATTTGACTGGCATTTGACCTATAACAAACTCCAAAGTCAGAATAAAATCCATGGCATTAAGGACGAACCAATCATTGCCAACCAGGGAGATTATTCAGATGGAATATTACTGGTCCGGGCTGGCTTTGCTCGGGTTTCTATAGACCGGGGAAATGGTCAACAGACTCTTACCTATCTGGGCACAGGGGATTTCTATGGCGCGGACGAACTGTTTCGGGCCTGGCAGGGAGAACCGAATGTGGGGATGAGAGTGACCATCACCGCGCTTGGGTACGCAGAGATGCTCCGAGTACCCAGTAAAATTGTAGAGAAACATTTATTTGCTTACTGGTCATCAGGAAGAGAAGGGTTTAGGCAGGCGACTTCGCAATCTTCACTGGAGTCAAGGAGATTACAGGATTTTATCGATCGCACCCTGACCGATGGAGCTTTAATGGAGTGGGCCGTTGAAGAACGCTTCATCAACGGAACTCAGGCGATGCTGATAAACTTGGATCGCTGTGTGCGTTGTGATGACTGCGTTAGTGCTTGTGCTTCGGCGCATGATGGCAACCCAAGGTTCATCAGGCATGGAAAGACATTTGAGAACTGGATGGTTGCTAATGCCTGTATGCATTGTGCGGATCCTGTATGCATGATTGGGTGCCCGACAGGGGCTATTCATCGATCGATGTCTGGAGGCATGGTCATAATTAATGATGATACTTGTATTGGTTGTGAAACCTGCGCTAACTCCTGCCCTTATTCCAATATCAGGATGGTTCCCATTCGTGAAAACGGAGGTAATTTTATTACCGATCCGCAAAACCAGAAACCGATATTAAAGGCCACGAAGTGTGATCTATGTGCCGATCAGATCAGTGGGCCTGCTTGTGTATTTGCTTGCCCACATGATGCAATGAAAAGGGTAGATTTCAGAGGGACGGAGTTAGATGAAAATACAGCAGGGATTTAGTCTGGCTCGGGTTTGGGCCCATATGGGGCTGGCGCTCCTATTATTTGTGGTGACTTGGATATGGACCGTCCAGATTGATAAGACTCTTGGTTTTTCAGTCATAGCCAGTGGCTCCATTTTATTTGGAGTATTGGTTTTTCTTGCTCTATTCAATGCTCGCAAACGACTCCCATTTCTGCCTTTGGCACCGTCATTCATATGGTTCCAGCTTCATACGGTTGGTGGTTTTCTGGCCTTGTTCTTATTTTGGCTTCATGTTAGCGCTACAGGGGAAAAAGGTCTCTATGGTCAAATATTGACTGTATTATTTTATATCACTTCTTTTTCAGGAGTGGTGGGGTTGGTAATAGAAAAGGTTTATCCCCGCCAACTGACATGTAGCGGTGGGGAAATTATTTATGAGCGGATTCCGACTGAGATTGCTGAGATAAGAGATGAAGTGGAATCCTTGGTATTGAAGTCCACTGACGAAACCGGAAGCAGTACTCTTGCCGAGCATTATCTGGAAACCTTGAGATGGTATTTTCAGAAACCGCGTTTTTTTATCAGTAATATTTTTGGAAGTTACCAGAGCCAGCATTGGGTGCGGCAGCAATGCATGATTTTGGAGCGTTTCTTAAATGAAAAGGAACGTGAATATTTAGACAAGGTTTATGCGTTAGCAGAAAAAAAAAGGAAGATAGATTTCCAATATGCGCTTCAAACATTGCTTAAAACCTGGCTCTTAGTCCATGTTCCTTTGGCGGCAGCGGTTATGGCAATGGCGACGTGGCATTTAATTCTTATTTTGGTGTTTTTTATTTGATGGAAGAAAATAAGTTTGGTCATAATCAGAGCCAATATGAAAGACCCGGTTTTCCGTATCGTTGTGGGAAGGCTTCTTTATGGCAAACTCCCTGCAATCAAGGGCCTGAAGTAGATGGAACCTGTGGTGGAATCCGGGAATGCACCCCTTTTCTTAAAAATGATCGTTGGGAATGCAGGAGGG
>JAJDBI010000070.1 GCA_029261435.1 Nitrospinaceae bacterium | reverse complement strand
AGGATCAAATCGCTCTGCTTCTAATGACAACTTGCCCCCCACGGTGCAATGTATTCTTGGCCTTAACATTGCTTCACCAATAGGCTGGTCTCCGTCAATAATATGGGAAAGGAATTGACTCGTTGCTGAGAATATACGTTCGCTTCCTGGGCTTCCAGCCACCAACCAAGGCTGGTTATTATGAAATGCAATGATTGGTGCAACGGAACTCCACGGAATGGCATTGGGTCTCAAGTAGTAAGGATGGGAAGGGTCTGTTGTATCCAGAGAACTCATATAATTATTGTATAAAAACCCTAGTCCTTTAGCGGCAACCTTAGCTCCGTATACCAGTTCAATCGATTGAGTTATGCCAATTGCATTTCCCTCTGAATCCATAGCGGATAAATGGGTGGTATCATTATTTAAAGTAAAAAGTTCAGTTAAGGGTAATGTCGGATCAATATCATCACGGATCGAGGAAGAAAGCTCTCTTGCAAAATTAAGACTAAGAATTTTTTTATCATGAGGAAGTTGAGGATATATATTGGGATCAAAGGGCCGTTCCTTATGATTGAGCAATCCTTTCCGAAAAGTTTCTGCTAAGAAATGGAACATTTTTGGAGTGGGATTTTTGAAAAACTTTGAAGGCATGTTCTTCATCATTTGTAAAACGAGAAGCAGAGTTCTTCCAGATCCCGGAGGCGGGCAAGTGAATATTTTAACTTTCCGGTAACTTCTGCGGATGGGTTTTCGTTCTACAGGCCACGGGATTAAAGCCAAATCTTCAGCTCTTAGAAACCCTTCATTGAATCGCATGTCCTCGTCGATTTGCCGAGCAATTTCACCCGTATAAAAGGCTTTCACTCCATGTTGAGCCATATGTTCGAGTAAGTTAGTTAGATCCTCTTGTACGAATTTATCACCTACCTCATAAGGGATTTGCCCTTCTTTTAGAAAATATTTCGCTCCAGATAAAGAATCAATACTAAGGAATTTTTCTGCCTCACGTTTTTGCAGGTCATGTTGCAATTGGGTGATGAGGTAACCTTCTCGTGCGATTCGAATTGCTGGCTTTAATATTTCCGACCAATCCAGCTTTCCATAGCGGAAATGCAGGTAACCCAAAACAGCAGGAGTACTGGGAACGGTAGTAGCTTTATAGCCCTGAAACCTATGTGTTTTCTTATCAATACGATCAATATGTGCAAGCGAAGGAACTCGACTCGAACCATCCACGGCAATAGTGTTGTCTTTAAAATGAAGGATTGCTGTGGATTGGCCGCCAAGGCCACTTGCCTGGGGTTCACAGACTCCGAGCGCGAATGCGGATGCGACTGCTGCATCTATGGCATTCCCTCCCAGTCGCAACATCTCAACGCCTGCTTGAGTGGCTTCAGGAAAAGCTGTGGATACCATTCCTCGATCAGAAACTGCACACTTTCCATTTTCAGTAGGTGAAAATTTACCCTCAATATTTCCAAGTTTCATGATTCAAAGTTCTTTGAGGATAAATAGATGAGGTATGCAAGAAGAACACTTCGGTCAATCAAGCTATCGCGCACAACATGTTCATTGTTTGTGCCGTAGCCACCTGTAACAGGACCGAGCCCATCCAGGGCAGGGATGCCCCCACCAATATTGGACAAGCAGGACACGATACTGGTTTCGGCTTTATTAATTCGAACCTCTACCAGCTTGGCTATTTTCTCTACCTGATCATAAAACTTAAGCGTCTTCTCATTTTCCAAAAAAGGTTTGCTTTGTGGTCTTTTTGTTACGTGTACTTTAATACTGTCTTGTGATTTTGAGGCGAATATTTGGTTCACTTGCTCTTCGAGCCTGACTCGTTGGTCTGAGTTTCGGTAACGAATTACAAATGACAAAGCCGCGTGATAGGTAGGTTGATCTTCCATACCTTTAGTTTGCAAACTCGTTATAGTGATAAAAATTCCATCTGATTCGTAATTTAATTTTCTCAAAGAGTTAATTTTTTGAGACGCATAAAGAATGGGGTCACTGATTTCTGTTGAAGACTTGAGTTCCTGTTTGTTTTGACGGCGGTTAATTTCGATTTCATATCTTAAGGTACCGGAACAAGATGTCATGATTTCCCCACTCAAACCGGCGCCACTCAACCCCAATACATATTTCGACTTCTTGGAGAGTTCATCGATAATAGGTTTAGAAGATCTTTCTCCATAGGATTCATCCGGGATTAAGAGAATCCCGCATTTGACCTTTCGCAAAGTCCGTGTATAACGCAAGGCTTTAACCGCACCGAGCAAAACTGCAATTCCACCTTTGCCACGAGCCACTCCCGTTCCATATATGCGGCCTTTTTCTTCATGAAAAGAATTATAATCCTCAAAATCGATCGGGTTATCCATATTCCCAACGATCAACACATCATTTCTTTCATCCATGTGATTGGTGAGATACAAAATGTTTCCAAATTCAGCGCGGGAATATACATGGCGATTGAATCCAATAGGTCCTAGTTTATTCGAGATCCATCTGCCCAGTGAGTTGACTCCTTCAATATTTTCAACGAAAGAATTAATCTCCACCATATTGGATAGATCATCTTCCATGGTTCCAAGGTTGCCTCGCAAGTAACTTCTTAAACGAATTCTAAGGGGATCTTTTTTGGATTTGGATTCGGGTTCTTCAACCGCAACCTGATCCATTTGCTGACTACCAAAATAGCGTTCGACAGCCACATCCAGCATGCGGTTGACCATTGATTCAAAAGTGTAGCCTGCAACCTTAGCCGCATGAACATAAGATCCGGTCAGTCCAAGGCTAGCCATTGAGTTCAATTCCAGTATGTATAAGTTCCCATTATCATCCAGTCGATAATCAACCCGGCAAAAATCATAAACCCCTAAAACCTTGGCTGTTTCTTTTGTCAATCTGCGGAGTTCATTAGCCAGATTTTCATCAATGACTGCGGGGCAGATTTTTCCTTTTGGTTTTTTAAGCTTATCTTCCAAACTCTGGATAGCATTGGGGTTCCCTGCCAGATCTATTTCCAGTAATGGGAAAACTTCCGGGTCCTTGTTTCCGAGTAGGCCAATGGCGAATTCTCGCCCAGGAATGAACTGTTCCACTAAAATTGGCTGATGAAACTCTTCTACCAGTTTGGCGATCAGAATTTCGAGATCGGCTTTGCTGTGAACGACTTCGATACCGAGGGAAACTGCTTCCATTTTTGGTTTGGTGATTACCGGATAAGGCAGATCGTCAGGAATCTGTTTCGCGTCGTAAAATACCCAATAAGGGGAAGTTGGTAATCCTGCGGCCTGAACCATTACTTTTGTGGTTACCTTGTCGAGAGCAATTCCATGACCAGCAGGACTGGAACCCACGTAAGGGACGCCCAACATTTCCAACAAAGAAGGCATATGGGTATAACGGCTAACACCCTGAAGCCCATAGGCCATATTAAAAACCATTCCGGGTTGCTCCCCTTGAACCACGCGAGGCATGAAGTTCTGGAGTTGTTCAATGACATTGATATTTCCGTCAATGACGCGAACGTTATGACCGCCCTTTTCAAGAGCACTGGCTACCCGCTCAACCGTCTTGGGATTATAAGTTTCCTGATTTTGCATGCCGAATACATTTAAGACTCCTTCGGCATCCTTTTGTTTGTTGTAAATGACCGCGACTTTCATAATTCGTACCCCAAAATTAGATTTATCAGTGGGTAAACTTTACTTGGCTGAATAAATACTTTAGTCAATCATATTTTCTTTAATATGCTTACTGTATTGGCGAAGACCATGGAATTTGGGATCAATACTGTTTTTTCATTCCCATCCAGGGTAGTGTATCGCAAATCGATATGAGTCACTTTCCCTTCTTGCCCTGACACAATAATATAATCATCGATGTCAAAGGGTTGATAGACTAATATCAACACTCCTGCCAATAGATTTGAAATCGTGTCTTTTAGTGCAAATCCCAGAGCAAACCCTGACAGGCCTAATCCCGCTACAAGTGCTGAGACATTAATCCCCAAGGTTCCTAATGAGGTGATAACGCCAAACACCAGAATGCTGATCTTGGTTACTTCAGAAACCAGAGAGCGAACAGGTTCTTTAAGGTTAAAGCGGTCCCCAGATTTTTTTAAAGCAGTTTGAGCTACTTTAGAAATTACCCAAAAACAAAAAAGGATCGCCATTGCCATAGCTAATTTAGGCAACCAAAGCAGCAATTGGCCTTCAATAGTTTGCATATTGATCCCTGCTATTTTTTATTAGTTGAAATTTTATATATGGATTTATGTTTCTTGTCGAACTCATACTTAGCGAGAAGCTTCTTAAGTTTTGTATTAAAAGTGGAGTCCTCTAGCAATGTTTCTGATTCTTTTTCCAAGATCGAAGTTTGCTCTGCGGAAATTTTTGGCGACAGCTTAATCCATTTCTGAAGAACCGGTACCATCAAATAACGGTTTAGAAGGTTTATTTCATCTGGAGTAAAATTTTTATCATAAACACGATAAGTAGATTCAAAAAGAGTTTCTATTTCTCCCTCAGGTATCATCACATCAAAAAAATTATCCCAAAACTCTTCTGGAATCTTTTCATAGCTTGAATTTAGTTTTTTAGAATATTTAGCCAATAGTTGTTTCTCAAACTTTTTAACAGAATTTGCCCCACCGGAATTAACAAATAGCTTGGCTGATTCTGGATTGATAGCAGTATTCCCCTGACCGAAAGCAGGTATAGAAATCAGGATAAAACAAAGACTGACTAAACCTGTTAAGAGTCGGTTTTTTATGTAAAACATTTTCACCTCTTCATTGAATAATGTTTTGATGTAAACCACCCTACCAGAATGCCAATTGATAGCACCAGAAAAATCATTAGGGCTCGTGATATCGAAAAATCCCAAATCAAAAAACTGATTTGCACGACCTCAACATTCTGAATGGTAAATATCACTACCAAAATCAAAAGTGAAAGTCCTGTGTAAAGTTTCAAATTCATGTCGTTTCTATGGGCATTATGGATCGTATTGCTACCAAGTTAATCATAAAAAGATTGAAACATATCCTCTTCTACTTGCTTGATTGATTTTTTAACTTTTCGGGTGTTGTGAAAACTAGCAATGTGATACAAGGCATCTCCACT
>JAJDBI010000069.1 GCA_029261435.1 Nitrospinaceae bacterium | reverse complement strand
CCTGTGCTTCTTCATATTTTGCTTTTTTTGCTTGTACATTACTGGCCAGGGCCAGCGCCATTACCGTTGTGATTGCGATTAAGTTGATTTTTTTCATGACATTTCCTCCTCTATATTGTCTTGATAAACTGGTTGAAGTGGGGAGGGGCCGGGAAAAGGAGGCCACTCCCGGCCCCAATTGCATCCAGCAGGGAAGGCTCCGCTGGCTACATGTTTGTTTACGCGATGGCAGGTCGAGGCGTTGCAAATTTCGCTCCTGTTTGGCGCTAACAGATTTGAATGTTTTCAAGATTGAGTTTTTCATGATGCCTTCCTTTCTTCTTAACCTTGTAAATAGCAAGGCTTGTGCCGGAAGGGTCGAAAAAACAAATAAACTTATAAGTGCTTATTTAATAGTGGGTTTGAATGATGTGGTTGAAGGCGAAGAAGAAGTGCTGAGCCAGTGGGTGCCATTTCGGCAGTGGGTAATCCCATTATGGGACGCTATCCGGGTCAGAATGGGATTAGTTTAGTTGGTATTTTTTCAGCATGCGGTAAAACGTGCTGCGGCTGATGCCCAAAGCTTTGGCCGCGCCGGGGATGTTGCCGTCGGTGTGGTCCAGTGCCTGCTTTAAGGTTTGCTTGACGACATCGTGGTAGAGGGTTGTGGAATCGTTGGAAGTTTTTTCACTTATTTTTTCATTAGCCGGCGCAGAAGGGTCGCAGACCCCTTCTGGCAGGCAGTCGATATCAATGGTGTCGTAGGAAGTGACGATCATGGCCTGGTAAATCGTGTTCTCCAACTGGCGGATATTTCCCGGCCAGGAATAATCCTGCAAAACCTGCATGGCTTCATCACTGACAGATAAAATTTCCTTACCAGTATCTTCCTGATATTTTTTGAGAAAGTGCGTGCACAGTAGAGGGAGATCTTCCACCCGGTCACGCAGAGCCGGAACCTCGATGGGGAACACGGCGATGCGATAATAAAGGTCTTCGCGAAAGTTTCCCTCCGCAATTAAAGTTTTGAGGTCTTTATTGGTCGCACAGACCACCCGGGTATCGACCTGAATTTTCTGACTGTCTCCAACGCGTTCAAAACTTTTTTCCTGTAGAAAGCGCAGCAGTTTTGCCTGAGTGGAGAGGCTCATTTCTGCGACTTCATCGAGAAACAGCGTGCCACCATCTGCCAACTCCAGTTTTCCGGGACGGGATTCGGTGGCACCGGTGAAAGCTCCCTTTTTGTGACCAAACAATTCGCTTTCCTGCAGTGTTTCAGGAATGGCCCCGCAATTGATATCGATGAAGGGTCCGGTAGCGTAGGAACTGTTGCGGTGGACAGCTCGCGCGATGAGTTCTTTGCCGGTTCCGGTTTCTCCAAGAATGAGGACACTGGCTTTACTGCCAGAAACCTGATGGACTTTTTTTAGAGTGTCGTCTAACGCCTTGCTCTTTCCGATGATGCCGTCCTTGCCGGATAGGCGGTCCACTTCGTTTTGCAGGTGGCGTACTTTGCGGACAAGGTTTCTTTGTTCAAAGGCTTTATCCAGACAGGTGAAGAGACGGGATTCGTCAACGGGTTTGAGCAGATAATCGTAAGCACCTTGCTTGATCACTTCGACCGCAGTTTCCACCTTGTCAACGCTTGTCAGCATAATGACCGGCAGATCGGGATAGGCGGTTTTGATCCGTTTCAATGTTTCCACACCATCTAACCCCGTCATCATGACATCGAGCAGATTCAGAGCGGTGCTATCGTCCAGAGCTTCCAGCAGAGAACTTCCACTTTCGAAATCGCGTATGACGTAGCCCTGGTCTTCGAGAAGGGCTTTCATCAAGCGCCTGAGGGGGGCATCGTCATCGACGACATATATTAATTCATGGGCCATATTTTTTTCAGTCGAGACAATTATTAACCCGCAAAACCTGGTTATTACCCCTCCGGGGCACGAAGGCCAAGGAAGAATATCACGTACACATTGGCCCCACGCCTAGTGGGCCGCTTATTGTAGCTCACTCCATTAATTTTAAGAAAAAAATGATAAACTGTCATAATTTCAAAAGATGGAGTTTCTCAAATGGGACCCTTAGCAAGCCAGACCAGAGGCGTACTGATAGCGGGATTGATTTTGGCTGTAGTGAGCTGGGGTATTGTTCGAGACCGGGCTCAGAAAGTATGGTTCGATGAGCTGGAACAGGAAGTTCTGGAAGACACCCTTATTTTAACAGGTGAACTCGAAGTGGTGAAGAGGGAGCTGGGGGGCATTGTTTCTCTTTTCAACTCTTCGGATTTTGTGAGCCGGGAAGAGTTCGGCGTTTATGTTCAACCCATTCTGAAAAACCATCCTTTTATTCAAGCGTTTGAGTGGGTTCCGCGTATTGACCATTCCGAGAGGGAAGGGTTTGAAGGTATCACTCGTTCTATGGGTTACTCAGAGTTTCATATTTTTACATCCGCAGGCATATCAGAGGCGCAGCAGGAATATTTCCCGGTGCATTTCTCGGAGCCACTTCCCGGCAATGAACGGACACTGGGATTTGACATGGCCTCTGATCCACAATTATTAAAGCTTGCCAATACAGCTCAGGATACGGGCAGGGCGGTTGCAGCTTCGCGGTTTGGTTCTGTTCCCAATGCGCGCGCGAAATCGGATCTCATTATTATGGCTCCTTTCTATAATGAAAGGGCCGAACGCACTGAAGAAAGACGAGAGCACTTAAAGGGTTTTGTGCTGGGGATATACCGGGTGCGCGACATGCTCGACCAATTGGTCAGCCCCTATATTCCCAAGGGAATGAACCTGACCGTTTATGAAGAAGGTGAACTGGTTGAGGAGAACCTGCTTTATGGTAAGCCGTTAAAGAACCCTGCCATGAAGATCACCAACGTCATCAATGTCTCCAATCGTCGATGGTTTCTGGTTTGGCAGGTTACCGATGAATTTCGTGGTGGGCCACAAACAGTAAATGCGTTTTGGGTGGGGCTGGCTATTTTTTCTGGAGGTTTGTTTCTCTCCATCATCATCGAGATAATGGCATCGCGGACCCGCGTTGTGGAGAATGAGGTTCGGGTCCGTACGGAAGAGCTGACTCAGGCGAACAATAAGCTTGTCGCGTTGAACGATTTGAAAAATAAATTTTTGGGAATCGCATCCCACGATCTCAGGAATCCCCTTGCTTCTATCCGCGGTTACGCCAAGTATCTTCTGGATAAAGGAGTGCAGGTCAAGGAGGACACCCGTCAGGAATTTTTAACAAGCATTAAAAATGTCAGCGGAAATATGCTGGAATTGATCAGCAACCTTCTGGATATCTCGGTGATTGAAAGCGGTCAATTGAAACTGAATCCTTCCAAATCATCTATGAAGAGACTTGTCGAAGAGAAAATTCACCTGCAACAGTTTCTGGCGGATAAGAAGGGCATCCGTCTGCATGCGGATTTACAGGAGGCCGCAGAGTTTTATTTTGATTCAAACCGGATGGGACAGGTGGTGGATAATCTTCTCAGTAATGCGGTCAAGTATTCACCTCCAGATAAAGAGATTTTTGTCAAACTGGTTTCGGATGAAAAGTCCATGACTTTAAGCGTTAAGGATGAAGGGCCGGGGATTTCCCCGGACGAACAGGAACATCTGTTTCAACATTTTCGAAAACTTAGCGCCCGCCCAACAGGAGGTGAAAGCAGTTCAGGTTTGGGTCTGGCTATCGCCCAGAGGATTGTTGAAGAACATCAGGGGAGTATCGGGGTTGATAGTCAGCTTGGTAGTGGAGCCACATTTTATTTTTCTTTGCCGATAAAATAAAAGTATCACAGGCCTCGGACTGTCTTGCCTTCGGGATATTCCACCTGAAAATCCAGAGTGATGGTTTTCTTTTCCCTGGGAGCGAGGTCTACCTTCCAGGTGAGAAAATTTTGTTTGTCTGTGTGGTTCGGCTCGGGTTTAATTTGATTGATCTGTACTTTGATCTCTTCCTGGTAGGAGAGAGGGAGTTGGTCCTTCAACTCAACCTGAACGGATACATCTTTGAAATTTTCCAGGCTGACTTCAAAAATATAACGTTGTTTCGCTGTTTGATTGAAAATTCCTCCCTCGCCACCTTCCTTCTTAATGAGTTTGCGCTTAACTTTGACGGATTCATCCAATCCCAGTCCCATTTCCATTTTCTGCCCGGGTGCCGTATTTTTAATCCAGGACTTTCCAACGAAACTACCATCTACAAAATTTTTGATGGAGCCGGGTAAAAGCTGATATGGGCTGGCGTTTTTGGTTTTGGCTTTGAGGAATACACTTTGAACCTTTTTAGGTATTGATGTGTATATCAGGTCCGCATCGAATTGATCACTGAATATAAGGGAACGATAATTTTTGGTTCCTGTTGCAATGGTCTGTTTGTCAGGAATCTGATAAGTGAAGGAGGCTCCTGACTGGATGACGCTGGCGCTCATGGCAACAGCACTGTCTTGTTGCGGAGCTCTTAGTTTTAGGGATCGACTTTTTTCCTCGAATGAATGGATTTCACCGGAGGCCGGAAAGTTTTTTGGTGGATAGTCAATAACCCAGGGACGCAGCTTTGGTGGCGTGGTTCCTCGGGAAGGTTGACTTGTAGTTAGCTCCAGGGCGACATCTTCCCAGTCTTCACCGGTTTGCTGGTTTATCTGCCCGATGTATTCGAATGCAACGGATCGTTGAACTGTGTTGGTGCGCAGTAAGTAGGCAGGTCTCCAGCTTGTATTCCTTGTTTGATAAGAAATATCAAGATGGCCTGCGAAGGATCGAGTCGATCTGAGGTGAATGTGGATATATTGAGTTTCTTTTTTAGTTCCTACCTTCATGTCGGCAAGTTTTTTTTCTTCTACCTTGAGTTCCTTTGCTGCTATTTGAGATTCGACCAGAATTTCTCTGTGGCGATCCCGCTTTATTTTTCCTCGAGTGGCTTTGAACTCCAGTATAGAATCCCAATACTCTGGTCCCGGCAGAACATTTGCGTGCTCTTTTTCTCCAGAAAGATTATCAATATAATCCAATTGGTGTTTCAAGTTGAGCAACTCATCCTTAATAGAGTTCAGTTTCAGTCTGAATCGGTCGACACGAGCTTCCTGCTTTTGAATAGAATCATCGAGAAACCGGGTTTGATAGGTTCTTTGAATTGAAAAGTGACCTATCTGAATGGAGGAATCGGTTCCCGGAGAAATTCTTACAGAATCTGTGATCATGGTGTTTGGAAAAGGACCGATCACTACATCCGAAGAGCCTGGAGAAAACTGTAATGACGTTTGGCGGAATATCTCTGCCCGATCTGTATACAAGCGAACCTTCTGGATTTTACCAGCTTTTATTGGCTGAGCTTGTTGAGCGGCTTCGAGATTTGGGACGCACAAGACCAACAAGAAAAAAATAACTCTATAGAGTAGGTGATTCGAATAGGACATTTTTGATTTATTTATAGGTTTGATTTTAGTTGTTAGTGTAAAGGCAATAATTCTATTCAACAACAATTTTTGCACTGATCATTTATCGGGTGAAAAAGCAATTCTGAATCCGTTTATGTGGTGTCGTGTGTCAGGCAACTTTCGGTATCGTGTGTGTGATTTTATATGGCTTATAAGGTTGGCCTGAGAGCCGCCTCGCTTGACCTTAAAACGCCCTGTTTCAGGTCCTTTGGGGTTTTGCACAGGGCTATTCTTAAAATAATCATAGTCATACCAGTCTTCTACCCATTCCCATACATTCCCCATTACATCGTATAGGCCAAATGGGTTGGGTTTTTTTGAGCCCACAGGGTGAGTCTTGTAATTAGAAGTACCAAAATACCAGACATAGCTGTTGTCAATTTTATCCCCCCAGTAGAACTGACTGGTGGTCCCACCTCTAGCGGCATATTCCCATTCTGCCTCGCGGGGCAAACGATATTTTTGTGTGTTTTCTGCTTTGTTGAGTTTTTTGATATAACTTTTGGCGTCATTCCAGGAGACACGTTCGACAGGAAGGGATTTCCCTGAAAATTTTGAAAAATTTTCCTGCATGTATTTCAACCATTGCTCCTGAGTGACTTCGAATTTCCCTATATAAAATTCATCCACGCAAACTTTATGAACTGGAGATTCAAAACCGAAGCCGTTCTCCGTTCCCATATTAAAACACCCGGCTGGAATAAGAATGAATTCCATTTTTGTTGTGGGAGAGATCCATTCAGAGTGAGGGGCATTAGACTCCAGTGCGATAAGCGGTGAAGTCAGGCAAGAGCATATCGTAAAACAGAAAAAAGCAAGTTGAAGCTTTAAAGATGAAGGAGTTTGAAAACCCATATAGTCTTTTTGTTTGTGGGGCTATTTCCCATCACCGAGAGAATAGGATAGCACCTCTACGTTATATAGGATTTGTCTTACATGCCTACAGGTGATCGCTGATATTCGGAAGCTACGCCTCCCGCTATACTTATTAGCGTTGAGGGTTTTTTATAAAAAAGGTCAAAATATGCGTACTACCATTTTTTGTTTGTTATTGTCGTTATGTGTTTTTGTGGGCTTTGGACAGGCAGGACCCATATCTCTGGATCTTTCGGGTCCGAGTTCTTTGAAGATCTATCAAAACACAAACATCAGAGTGAGTAATACCTTTGAGACCAACTTGTACGATTTGACCGTGACTAAACCTCCTCTTTCTAAAGAGATACTTTCTGTGTCAGAATTCATTTCGGGAGAATCCTTTGAACTTGCTTTTTCCAAGGTCGGAGCTTATGAGATTTGTTTTTCGAAACAAATAAATGAGACTCGAACCTGCCTGAAGCTCGATGTCCTGAAAAGAATTGCCGCCTGATATATAACCCCTTCCTGATAAAAAACTGATAGCTTTAAATATAAATCACCGGTGTGTGATGGTGCGAGTTATCTTAGTGGGCAACCCTCCAAACTGAATCTACAAAATATTTTCTGGAGTCGAATAAATGTTCCACGACTTCAAAACCATTCTCAGCTGCCAGGCTTTCCATTTCATCAAGCGTGAATTTAAAGGACTGCTCGGTTTGCATTGCTTCCCAGGCTCTGTAATGAAAGTCTTTGTTCAAAGCCTTGATATGTACGGTCTGATCCCGCGTGCTGTAAAGATAACTTTCTACAGCACGGGTAATTGGATTGTACTGACCCTGCTGCACAAAGTATTTTTTGTTAAAGTTTGCACCGAGCTCCTGATTCAGGCGGTCCAGAAGGTGCAGGTTGAATTCTTCAAAAAGAACATTATTATAGGCAGAATAAAGCAGTTTTGGATTTTTCATGAGATCAAACCCGGTCAATAAATAATCCTTTGGTCCCAGGGACTCTCTTAAACTTGTAAGAAAAGACTTGGCTGACTCTGAGTTCATATTATTCAGGGTGACCCCCAGAAAGAGAACTAGATTTTGTTTTGAGTCATCCTGAGTGATCGCTTTTAAACCTTCAAAGTAATCTCCCGCTAAACCAGTGACTTTCAGGGACGTGTCGGGGTGATCGTTTTCTAGTGACCGAACCAGGTTTGTGACAGCCCCGTTGGAAATGTCAATGGGGAAGTAGTGAAAGTTCAATTTCTTATTCAGAAAATGCTCAATGAGAATTCGGGTCTTGCATCCATCGCCTGAGCCGAGTTCGATGAGGTTGAAGGTGTCGATGTTGATGAGTTTAGCGATGTCATCTTTATGATTGCGAATGATTTCAAATTCACATGCAGCGGGAAGATATTCTGCAAGTTCGGTTATTTTTTTAAAGATCTCACTTCCGGTGTTATCAAATATCAACCATGACGGTAAACATTTTTTTTTGAGAGTAAGTCCCTCGTCAACCGTGCTGGCAAGCTGTTCTCTGGTAGCGTGTGACCCTTGCCCTGGTTTTAGAATTTTTGTTTCAAACAAGAATGAAGCTCCTTCACTTTTAGGGTGGATTTGACCTTGTTGGACGCGTTTGTTATAGTACTAATCTTAATTCCTTTTTACATCTTTAATTTATTGTCTATGACAATTTCTGTAGGACAAAGCTTCCCACAGTTAAGATGTTTTTCAGGCTTTGCAGCCGAATAATAGACGAGCCCTAACTCTAATCTTTTACTCCCAAAACTATGAATTATAATTCGCAGACGGACTCAACAGCCCTTGATTTTGAGTATCAGGAATTGGAGGAGGAGTTTGTAAAGCTGTTGGAATCAAGTAATCTTGATCGAGTTGTTTCTGAAAACCCTGAGAGGATTGAAAATTTCAAAGCTGAAATCAAGTTGTCTTTGTGTGATGCTTTTAAAAGTGATGAGGGGAGCCCTCAGGCACACCTGTTTTTGCAGAGGATTCTTTATCGTATAAATCGTTTGAAGCTGTTTTGGTATGACGGATTGGAAAATTATGTCAATGAAGATTCTGCTTTTCTTTTTTCGTTACGTATGGAAATTGAGAATGCATGGCAGGATTGGGAGGAAGGCAATACCGTCGAGCAGAAATCTGGCGATCTGATTACAGTTTTAGGTGATCGCGTGGAAGAGGACTTACAACCCGAACCGTCTACAGATGGATTGTTCATTCGCAATAGAATTTCAAAATCCGGATACCAGCGTTTGCTTGCTATCACTTCTTTAGATGGTTTGGTGGAAGCAAGCCAGCTATCTCGCATGTTGGGAGGTGTTGGCAACGAGGTGCAGACAATGCTGACTCGAATTTTATGGGAAGAGTATGGCAGTGGAAAGTTCTCCCGAAAACATTCCACTCATTTTGCGGCCATGCTGGAAAAATTCAATATGGATTCCAAGCCGGAAGCTTATTTTGAGCTTGCACCGTGGGAAGTGCTGGCGAATATTAATCACAGTTTTTTTCTTTCCGAGCGTAAGAAAAACTTTTTGCGCTATGTCGGAGGTTTGTTGTATACCGAGGTCTCTGTTCCCGCTGCATTCCAAAACATTAAAATGGCTGGAGAGCGCCTGAAGATGGGTGATAAGGGCATCAGTTATTGGGAGCTTCACATCCGTGAAGATATTCGCCACGGGCAATGGATGCTGGATGATGTGGCCTTTCCCTTAGTTGAGAAATATTCTGAGCAGGGTTGGGATATGGTCATGGGATATGATCAGCAAAAATTTATCAGCGCGCGCGCGACCTCTGCGATTGTTGAATCCATTCGGCAGTTTGAAAATTTCTAAGTACCACCTCTGATTCATTTCCAGTCAAATCCAGGATAGCTCCCTGATGTGAGAGGGGTTATGCAAAGGCTTGCTGCGAACCTCTGGCCAGCATACCCTTCCTTCACTTTAATACTTCCTGAATAAATTTTGACTGTAAAAATTTGCTTCGTTTGTAAAATACTCTCACCCTAAAATATGATGAGTACTTGGCAATGAGCGGGAGACGTTGCAAGTGTTTCTAAGGAAGGTAAGTTTTGAAGCCGAAGTATATGGGTGATGAGAAAGAGGAACAAGTTGTTCCCGCTCCTCTTTTCATGTTTGTTGGTGTTAAAAATGAAGTGATTAAATAAAATCTTTGCGCTTAAGCCCCAGGGCGTTGAGGCGATTGTAAAGAGTTTGTCTGGACAGGCCAAGGTTTGTATAGGTTCTTTTAATATCCCCTTTATTACGGGTTAATTCCTGAGCTATCAGGCTTTTTTCTATTGCGGCCAACTGGTTGTTTAATCCAGTTGGAGGATTCTTAAGCGTTTTTTGGACAGAAACCTGAATATCGTTTCCTGCACTTAAGTCCTCTGTCTGTGGAAGGCCGAGGACAAACTTGTCAGCTTCATTCTTAAGCTCACGAATATTTCCTTCCCAACGTCGGGTTTGTAGCTCTTGAATATATTCAGCATTGGGGACGGGCGGAGTTTCTTGATGGTAACGCGAGCAGGCATCCATGACCAGATGCTGAAATAACAAGGGAATATCTTCAGTTCGTTCACGCAAAGGTGGTAGGGATATTTGCACTACATTGAGCCGATAATACAAGTCCTCTCGAAACTGACCTTTTTCGCTGGCCAATTTTAAATCGGTTTTTGTTGCCGCAATAATTCGGATATCAAGAGGTATGGTTTCGTTAGAGCCAACTCTTTCGACTACTTTTTCCTGGATCACGCGGAGAAGTTTTACTTGCAGGTGCAGAGGCATGCTTTCGATTTCATCGAGAAAGACTGTGCCTTTATTGGAGTGCTCAAACTTCCCAATTCTTTTTCGGTCTGCTCCAGTGAAAGCTCCGGCTTCATGGCCGAACAACTCGCTCTCAATGATATTTTCAGGCATTGCACCGCAGTTGATCGCAGTGAAATTATGGTTTCTTCTCTTGCTGGCTTGATGGATATTTTGCGCGACGAGATCTTTTCCTGTTCCTGTTTCCCCAAGGATGAGAATGTCGGCATCGGCATCGGCGATATTAGCAATAACCTGACGAAGCCGTTCGATAGAAGTAGATCGACCGATAATGGTGTTTTTCGTTTCGCTCTGGTGGTGGATTTTAGACTGAAGTCTCCTCACTTCCAGAACCAGACGACGTTTTTCCATAGCACGCTTAACTGCATCTATGAAATTTTCTGTGGCAAAAGGTTTTTCCAGGAAATCATAGGCTCCGTTTTGAATGGCCTGGACAGCCATGGGAATGTTCCCCTGACCTGTAATGAGGATGACAGGAATTTCCGGATCAACTTCTTTAACCTTTTCCATTAATGTCAGGCCATTCATTTTCGGCATCATGACATCGCTCACCAGTATACCCGGCCAGTCATCTGTGATGAGGGAAAGGGCATCTTTTGCTGATTCAAAATCTTCCACCGCATAGTTTTTATTTTGAAGCTCTCTTTTGAGAGATAACCGGACGACTTTTTCGTCGTCGACTAAGTATATCTTTTCATCAGAATTCATCTTTAAGGTTCTCGAAGTTTATGGTTTCTAAAAATTATGATTTTCAAGTTGGTTCTTGCACATTTGTTTTGATAGGGAGGGTGATTATGAACTTGGAACCCTTCCCCTCAGTGCTGCTGACTCTTATATCCCCCCCATGCCTTTTGATGATTCCATAGCTGACCGAAAGGCCCAAGCCGGTGCCCTTTACTTCTCCTTTGGTTGTGAAGAAGGGGTCAAAAAGTTTTTCCATATATTTCTGTTGTATTCCTTGTCCTGTATCTTCAATTGACACTTCAACGACAGAATCAAAGGCCCGGGTGCGGATGGTTAGTGCTCCCCCCCGGGGGCATGCTTCATTGGCATTTTGCAAAAGGTTTAAGATGACCTGTTTGATCTGATCTTCCACCACGTTCAATTCGGGCAAGCAATCAGAATACTCTTTTATCAGCTGTATGCTTTCTTTGTTAAACTCATTTTTCTTGAGCATGAGCATGTCATCAATAGCGTCGTGAAGATTCAAAGGATGGCGGGCACCTGATGAAGGACGATAGAAATCTTTAAGTTGCAGCGAAAGGTTCATGACGCGGTTGCTTTCGTTAATGGAAAGCTCAACCAGTTCTGCTAGGGATTCTTCCATTTGAGTTCCCTGTTGAACTTGTTCGAGGGTATTACGAATTCCCATAAGCGGGTTGTTGAATTCATGTGCGATGCTTGCGGATAACTTTCCCAGAGCTGAAAGTTTTTCAGCGTGTAAAAGTTGTTGGTTCACTTTTTTTAATTCCTCCTCCGACCGTTTCCGCTCAGCGATCTCCTTTTCCAGTTGTTGATTGGCCTGTTTGAGATCAATAGTTCTTTGATGAACTCTCTGCTCTATAAAATCTTTTTGTGCTTCAAGATTTTTATTTAGCAAACGTACTTCAAGAATATTCCGGATTCTGCAAAGTACTTCCGAAAGATCAAGAGGTTTGGACAGAAAGTCTCGAGCGCCGACTTGCAGAGCCTTTAAACGAACTGAAGGATCTGACTCTGCGGTTAATACCAGAATGGGAGCATAGGAATCTGTTTCGATACGTTTTATCTGTTCAATGACCTCAAAGCCATCCATGTGTGGCATTCTCAAATCGAGTAGAACAAGATCCGGTCGTAATTTTTGGTACAACAAGGCGGCTTCTCTGGAGTCCGTTGTACTGGTGATCGAGGTGTATTTGGCTTGTTTTAAAGCTGTTTCCAGAACGATGATATTCGAGGCTTCATCATCTACCATCAGAATCTTGGCTTTTAAAATGTCGTTTTTGTCTAACATTATGAGCTCGCAACGGATAAACTCAGTCATTCAGATGCTTGGATTTTATCCAGCACCTTCATAGCTTGAATTAATATAACAACAGGACCTACTGTGTTTATAGAGCAAAATGGATGCCACAATCTATGAATATGAGGGTGGCCAAATTATGTATGTAGGAAATATTACATAACTATTTAAGAGTAGAGAGGTTATATCATTTACTTTGCTGCTGTGAAAATGAAAAATGAGAAAGAAGCCTGTGAATAAAGTTGACTAAATCGAATATTTGTAACTATACTTTTACAGGTTTTTTTAGGTGTGTAAATAAAACATTACTTTTTAGTGCTGGAGAGTTTACCTGTGACAAGCACTCAGAGGGGGTAGTTTTGTAATTTCTCTTAACTAAGAGCTTTTAATCGAAAAACCGACTGAAATTATTCTAGGAATACTCAAAACTGGAGGAGAAAGTCGTCATCCACTTCTTCCTCCAGATAATCGGGCAAGCAGGTTTGTTTATCTATGAGAGCCTGACTTAATTGTGTAGAGCTTAAGCCCGTCGCTGATGTGAGGTTGGCACCTTTGAGATTGGTTTGGTTGAACAGAGAATCTTCATTAAATTGAGCCCCTTCAAGATTGGCATTTTCAAGGTCCGCAAATTGAAGGTTGGATTCCAGCATCCCGGCCCCTGAGAGATCGCAGTTTTTCATGTGGGTACTTTGCAGACAAGCTTCTTGTAATTTGGCCTTGGTCAGGTTTGTTCCTTCCAGACTTGCTCCAGTTAAATTTGAAAATTGAAGTTTGGTTTCCTTAAGGTTGCAGTTATCAAGGTTGATTTTTTGAAGTGTAGCTCCTCTTAAATCTGCTTGAGACAAATCCGGGTGTATCTCTGGATTTTTTTCTCTCCAGCCATTCCAGTTGTTAATCCCTGCTTTAATGAGTTTAAGGTGCTCTTCATTAGCCATGATTTTTTTTAGGGTTTGATTGTTTTAGTTAAAAGGATAAAATACTCATGTATCTTAAGGTTCCGGGAAGATTTAAATGTTCTAGAATTATTCAGCTCTGTCAAAGAGTTGTCATGTTTCTATGAATGCTTTTTTAGTCAACTCTCAAAATTTCAATAAGTTTCAGCGATGGTTCCGGTTATGGATTAGAGGTCACATGAAAAATTCCATGTAGACCATCCATCCAATCACAGAAAGAATGAGCACCGCATAACCGGTATGGACCCAAATCGTAAAAATAGGGTTTTCTCTCCGTTTTTCTGGCTTCTCTTTTTCTTTCATGGTTTCCTCAATTTAGTCCGAAATAAATAATACTATGGAAACAAAAATAAACCCAATAACAATCCTGTATCGTCCCCCTTTATTTTTTTAATGAAGAAATTTTTCTTAGCCTCTATTGTCTTTATTTTGGCGCACTGTGCTGTTCCTGTGCTTGCTGATGATTTTCAGGATGGCCTGGACGCTGCTAGCCGGGGTGATTTTACAACGGCTTTTGAAAAATGGGAGCCTCTGGCAAGAAGGGGCAGTGCTTTAGCTCAATTTAATCTGGGGCTGATGTATGACAAAGGGGAGGGGGTTAAACGCAATTATCGCAAAGCTGTGAAGTGGTACAAGCTTGCGGCTAAACAGGGTATTGCTTCAGCTCAGTTTAATCTGGGAGCACTTTATAGTAAAGGGAAGGGAGTACGGCAGAGTTTCAAAAAGGCCCGGATGTTTTATAACCGGGCGGCCAAGCAGGGCAATGCTGCAGCTCAGTTTAACTTGGGACTGATGTACGATATTGGGGAGGGCGTGACTCCTGACTACAAAAGAGCTATCAAATGGTATCGTTTGGCAGCACAGCAAAATAACGCCCAAGCTCAATTCAACCTTGGTCAATTGTATGAGTCTGGAGAACGGGTCACTCAGGACTATAAAAAAGCGATCAAGTGGTATAGGCTTGCAGCAGGGAATAACAATGAACTGGCGCAGTTTAAACTTGGAAATCTGTTTGAAAAAGGCAAAGGTGTTGCAAAGAGCGAAAAAGAAGCTCTGAAGTGGTACAGGCTGGCAGCTGATCAAGGTAACGAAACTGCCCAGTTTAATTTGGGCTACATGTATAGCCGAGGCATTGGGGTCGGACAAAATTATAGTGAGGCTGTTAAATGGTACAGGCTTGCTGGAGGGCAGGGCAATGTACTGGCAATGTTTAATCTGGGAGTGCTCTATAGTGAAGGAAGGGGCACACGCCAAAATTATTCAAAAGCTGCCAGTTGGTTCCGGCTAGCCGCAAAGAAAGGCGATGCTGAAGCCCAGTTCCGCTTAGGCCTGATGTATGAGCAGGGGGATGGGGTCGAGAAAGATGTAGAAAAGGCCGTCAAGCTCTATCGATTCGCGGCAGACCAAGGTCATGCAATGGCTCAGGGAAGCCTGGGTTGGATGTATGTCAATGGCAATGGGGTTGAGGAAGATCTGGACGAAGCTGCGAAGTGGTATAGGCGGTCTGAGCAGTCCCGCAAAGCCAAAAATGAGAAGAGTCCTCTCTCCACTCTCCGTTAAGATTTATCACTAAACCTTCAAGGCTATTCTTATTTTCTAACCTGAACGCCGGAATGCACCAACAACCATGAGTCATAATGAATACTTTTTTCGCTGAATTTGCGAGCTTGATGTGGGGCCCTTGGATTTTGTTCCTTTTACTGGGAACAGGTTGTTGGTTAACTATTCAGCTGAGGGGAATC
>JAJDBI010000068.1 GCA_029261435.1 Nitrospinaceae bacterium | reverse complement strand
AGATACCATAAACAGGCTCATGGCCGCTGCCAGTAAGGGATTCTTTTTTGCCAGTCCTTTGAAGCGGTTGATGGAATTGCCTTCCTGTCCTTCCCCTTCCATGGTGAAGACTACCGCAAATGCTCCGATATTCATGAACAGGTAAACCGCAAGGTAGAATAAAATGCTGGCGATTCCTTCCTGGGTATTAGTGACGATACCGATTAGCAGGTACCCCGCATGCGCAACGCCGGAATAAGCGAGCATTCTTTTCAGGTCATCCTGGAAAATAGCGGCGGTATTTCCCACCAACATGGTCAGAACTGATATTCCAAAAAGAATCGGCATCCATACATTTTCCAACTCCGGCAAGGCGGTGAAAAAAATACGGGCGATCACTGCGAAAGCTGCCGCCTTGGTTGCCACGGACATGAACCCCGTGATGGGAGTTGGTGCTCCTTGATAGACATCTGGAGTCCAGGAGTGAAAAGGCACCAGAGAAATTTTAAATGCCAGTCCACAAAACATCAGCCCCATCCCGATATATACCAGTGTGTTTTTGGTGTAGGGGTTTTCGTGGATGAGTTGTCCTATCATCTTGATTTCGGTTGTGCCACTACCTGCATAAATCAGGGCCATGCCATAAACCAGAATGGCAGAAGCAAATGCGCCGGTCAGCAAGTATTTAACTGTTGATTCCTGTGAGGCCAGAGTTTCCCAGCTCAGTTCTGTGTTGCTATTGGGTCCTTCTTTGCCCGTTCCGTGCTTGGCAGAAAAGCCGCAAAGAATATAAAGCGCAATGGAAAATAGTTCCAAAGAGACGAATACGGTGATCAGGTTGCCAGATTTGGCCATGAACATCATGCCCGCGACGGCCATCAACAATAAAGTGAAATACTCCGCCTTGTTCTCATGATCTTCCTGTGGATAACGGGCCGAACCGAAAATCGCAAACAGGGACATCAGTAGAAATATCAGGTTGAAGACCAGCGAAAATCGGTCGTGGATCAAAGCACCACTAAACATGCCCGAATTACTTCCACTTTCGACTGTTGGGGCTCCACCCCAAAGGCTCAGGGTAAACAGAAACGCTGCGCCAACACCAAGTAGCGAAACACCAGATAAAAAGGGGAGGGTGTTCATCCCCTTTTTAAGTCCGGCCAGAAGAATGAAGAAGGCGGTTATGAGGATGATGAGTTCTGGTCCGATTGCCGACCAGTTCATATCGTCAAAATTGATTACTATTTCCATGAGTTTGATTGAGGGTTCTGACCGCTCATTTTGAGCGATATAAATGCCATAATAAATCAATAATTATGGGGTGTTTTATAGCATTTCCGTGTTTTTTGCAACTCTGATTGAATATGTGAAACTGGGGCAAAATACGACTGTAGGACTTTTCTTACAAAAGTGCTTGCGAATCGAGAAATTTCCCGTCAAGATAGGCCTTTTAAAACCCTCTTTCGGGAGAGTTTTATGGATATTAATGAGGCACGGGCTTATCTAAATTATCTGCTAACATTGGGGCTTCGTCAGGAAGAGGCATTTGGTCCTATGGCCCTCGATTTCATCCGGGAAACGGATTTCGATGCGGTCGGCCTTTTACCAGAAGAACAGTTTAGCATTGTTATGGCTATGATCCAGGCTCTAGCTCAGGAACCGAAACGCTACACCCTGAAGCTGGAAATGCTCACCCGGGCGTTGGGGCTGCTTGAGAAGAGCACCTACAAAAATCCACAACTGACTCGCCAAATAGAACAGACCATCAAAAAGACCACTGCCGAGATCGACATCTATAATGAAGCGATGCGGCCCGCTAAAACGGGTACTCCGGAAAAACAGAAGCTGGTGGTGCAGACTGAAGCACCGGACTATTTTCTCGATATTGCCCAGAAGCGGGCTTCTGCCTATTATCAGGATAAGTTTGGCTTGAGTAAGGAGGAGAAAACCGCGCAACATTTTGGTGGCGGACAGAGAAAGTTCGAGCCGGATAACCCAAAGGTACAACGCGAATATCCGGGCGCATGCGGGCCTTTCATGAATTCACGCACGAATGCCTTTCATTTGATGATGCCCTTCGATATCAAAATCAGCAGAAAGCCTGATAATCCGTTGGATGCAGGGATGCGAGCCTATTATTGCAAGATGGGCTATTCGTTTCCTTTAGGGTTTGAAATGGGAAAGATATGCAGTTTTTATGACGGCGAGATTCTGGATATTGCCATGGATGATCCGAACCTGATTTTTCTGTCGGTTTCAAGAATTAAGGAAAAAGAGTTTCGGGCACGTGATTACCCGAGTACACCGGAAATTCCAGTGGAATATGTTTACCCTCGTGCGGTTTTAGAGCGTGCCGGAACTCTGGGGCCTTATGTGCAGGTGGTTTCAAACTTTAAAATCTGGTTCGACGCCAGTCAGGTGTCGGTCCTTATTCAAGGTGCTCCTGACCTTTACGAGTATGGGCTTGAAGGCGGTTCTGGCTTGATGGTTCGCAGCCACGCGGCAGATAAGGTTTCTGCTTATGTTGAAAATACTTCCCTCCCCTGGCAGGAGGGAATGAGCTTCAACTTCGTTAATATCCATCTGACTCTCAGCCCCGGAACCGACACAGCTATCGTTCCTTACAACACGCCGCTTTTCACGGTTTACCCCATATTGCCGACCCAGAATCTCAAATGGATGGATGTGTCGGAAGCTTGAGCTTCTGCTGTTATCGACCGGTGAACTTCTGTTTCCAATTTTGAGCTATAATGTCTGGAAAAACAGCATTTATGCCGGTGACTGATGATTCGATTTTGTGAAATTCGAAGTTGGGTGGTTTTAGGGTTTGTATTTCCAGCATTCTTTCTTTTCCAGCTTTCTTCTCAAGCTTCTCCTGTATTTAATACTCCCATTCAGGTTACATCTAATCCCGGTGAAGATTTTGCTCCCACCGTTTCTGCGGATGGGAAGATTATGGTTTATGTCTCGGACAAGTCGGGCAACCTGGATTTGTGGTTGAAGCACCTGGGGCCGGGAATCCAACCCCCCGATCGAAGATTGACCTTTCACAGCGCCGAAGATGGCAGTCCTGAAATCAGCCCAGATGGAAAAAAGGTGGTGTTTGTTTCTCACCGCAGCGATCCAAGGGGGGATATATATATCCTCGACTTGTCTGCAAAGGAAGTCCAACCGGTCATCCGACAACTGGGGGAGGAAAGAGATCCTGTCTGGTCGCTGGACCAGAAAACTTTATATTTTTCATCCCGCTCATCTAGCGCAGCTCCACCTGTAATTGAAAAAATAGAACTGGATGGGAGGAAACGCACAGAACTTTTAAATCCGGGAGGCGTGAACTTGTCTTTGTCTCCTGATGGTAAGTACCTCGCATTTGTGACTGGCGAGACGCATAGTGATTTAAAAGTCTATAACCTGAAAACCAATTCCGTTCAGGTTCTAACTCAGGGTTTGTATATAGATGTGTCTCCTCGCTGGTCGGTGGATGGGATGTCTATTCTTTTTGTTCGCTATCAAAATGATACCAACCATGACGGGCAATTGGGTATTGACGATAACCCAGATATCTGGAGCGTTGAGTTTAATGCCGGGCAAGCGGGTGAATTTCGTCAACTGACCAACAGTTCTACTTATGACTTCCTGCCGCGTCTCTTGGATGAAAAACATTTTTTATTCACTTCGTACCATAAAGAAAATTCAGATGTGTGGAAACTTCCTCTCGCAGGAACCATGCCGATGGAATCAGACCTAAAAGAAAACCCAGGGATTTGTTCTGAATGGGTCGCCAGTTATTCCTGTTTGCTGGTATTGAATAATGCGGAAGTGTCGACCCGTACTCAGTACCGTTTGGCAAAGCAATATCTGGGTCTGGGTCATGCTGAATCAGCACGGCCAATTTTCAAACAAATCCTGGGAGTGGGGGCTGGCGATAAGATATATCAAGGACTCTCCAAAATAGAACTTTTGCTTTTGAGTTTGCAGGATGAGGAATTGAAGGGGGAGTCAGGTTTAAAGGCACTGGAGAAAATTGTTGCCGATTATGCAGGAGTGATGGCCGTCGAGGCCAGAGGTTTGCTGGAAATGGGAAACCTTGCTGTTGTTTTAGAGGAACCCGGTAAGGCTCTGAAGTATTTTCAGAGCGTGGCTCGACAATATCCCTCCGAACGCGAAATTTCTGCGGAGGCGGCATTTTCCCAGAACCGTATTTATGCTTTGATTGGGGATCGAGAAAAGCTGGTTGAGTCGTTAGTCCAGGTAGTGCGAGATTATCCTGATGTCATACACTGGAAGCAAAAATCGATAGAAGCTGTTCTCCAACTGTATGAAGATCATCCCACGCTGGAGAAAAAAGTTTCCAGCCTTCAGGATCTGGCTGCAACGGATCTTCCTTTGCTGTCAGCCATTGTGCAGAACCGCATTGGCAAACTTTACCACCAGTCAGCGGAAAACCATCTTGCTAAAGAGGCTTATCAAAAAACGATTGCTAAAGGAGTGGAAGAAGAGGTTTTCAAGGCCCGCTTTGCGCTGGCACGCATTTACGCTGAAGAGGAAAACTTTGAAAAGAGTCTGAGTATTTATCGAGAGATATCGAGTGATACCAACGCTATAAAGCCATATGTTCAGTCTGCCCGTACAGGTCTTATACAAAAAACTTTGGAAAAAGGTGACTGGGAGTTACGGGTCGGTGAGGTGAAGCTGGCACGAAAAACATTTCTACATCTGATCGAAAATTACCCCGAAACGGTGAAAGCGCATCGAGGTTATCTGCAAGCTTCAGCGGCCCTGGGAAAAGAATCCGTGCAGTTTTATCAGGATCGTTTGAAAACCAGACAGGGATCTGCTGTGGAGCATTATGCGCTGGGGCTGGCTTTCACATACCTGAATCCTCCTGCGTTGGATGAAGCTGAAGCGGAAATAGGTAAAGCACTGGAACAAAACTCTCAGGAAGTTTTTTATCACCAAACATTAGGCTGGATATACGAACAGAAAGAGCGATCAGAATCCGGATTTATAGAAAAAGCGTTGCATGAGTATCAGATTGCCCTGGCGTTTAATGAAGAAGACTCTCGGAACGAGGCCGATCTGCTTCTCAACTTGGGTAATGGACATTATTTGTTGAACAATCATGTGTCAGCTTTTCATTATTATAAAAAACGCGAGGATAGTGGAGAACCTTTTCTCAGTTCAGAGCGGGAGGCGGTTTACCGGCAACGGTTTGGTTCGGCGGCGTTCAAGTCGGGGGCCTCCGGGGTGGCAGTCACTCAGTTTAAGAAAGCTCTTAAGATTGTTGGGAAACAAAATGCACTGGACCGTATGGCAGAATTGCATGACCGAATCGCCTTGGTTTATCAGGATGATGGAGACTATGCCCGGGCAGTGGAACATTTTATCAGGACTCTTGAATTAAACCGGCAGACAGGAAACGAGGCTGCGCTTTCCCGGACGCTTCGGAATATCGCCAACAATATATATTCGGGAAGTCAGAAAGAACATGATTCGGAGGAGATGGCTCGTGCGCTCAACCATTATTTTCAGGCCGTTGAAAAACTCGAGCAATTTGGCACGGTAGACAAAAAAAAGAAATCGAGGGCTTTGATTGCTGTGAATATAGAAGCAGGGCTCGGCGAAGATGTGTCTTCAGCAGCTTATGGATTTGACAAGGCAGGTGAAGAGAAACTGATCTTTCACTACATTGGTAAAATCTATGGGGACTTTGGTCAGTATAAAAAGGCAATAGAATATTTTAAGAAAAAACTGGCGCTAATACCTTCCGGTTTAAATGTGGATACAAACATCCCGGTTTTGCTGGAGAAGGCACTTTTATTGAATCAGATCGGTAACTATTATTTTCAGTCTGCTGATTATGAATCCAGTCAGGGTTTTTTTAAAAAATCTTTCGAGCTATCGGAGAAACTGAATAACCGTCGTGGGATGATGGTCAACGCAGTGAACAGCGGCCGTATTGTTCTTACCCTGAGTTCTGCCAGATCTCTAGTTTCCCTGAGTGACGACATTCACTCTTCGATTGGCATGCTGGAGAAGACGGTAGGAACAGTGGATGAGTCTCTTTCTGACCCGGAACAGTTGATGGTTGTGCACAATTACTTGGGCCTTCTTCACCACTTTCAAGGCTTTCATTTAGATGCAACGGTAAAAACCGGTAATACCATAGAAGATCAGTTCAATTCGAGCCTTACGGGATTAAAAAACCAATGGGGAAGCATCCAGAAATCCGTGCACAATTTTGAGTTAGCTTTGGTGCACGGAAAAAAGGTTGATAAGGGCAATCAGGAAGTATGGCAGAACCTGCAATGGACTCGATACCTGGCGGGGATGAAACAGGAATCACAGAAGACTTCTGTCAAGGACCGCTGGCAGTCTGTTTATTCAGAATCACAGCAAACGGATGAGGTTGAGCGACTTCCCCTGTTGTTGGAAGCGGAAAAAGAATTGAGCCGGTTGCCATACGGATGGGTGGATCGTTCTGTTCTGGCTTTAGTCGAACAGCTTTATGAGGATATTGTTTTCCTTTTGTTCAAACAGGAAAAATTTGCTTCCGCATTCATGTTTTCTGAAAAAGGCAAGAAACTGGTTCAAAACACATTGGCTCCGCCGCTGCATTTTTCTGATGAGGACCGCCAGGCTTATTACGATGAAGTCATTACTTATTCAGGACGTTTAAAATCTGTGTCTGAAAAGGAAGTGGATGCTCTGCTGGATGAGTATCAGGAGTTTCTGGAGATGGCCGATGAAGATGATCCTGAGCTTGTTGACTGGGTGTCTCCTCGGGGTCCGTCCCTGGAGACCTTGCAGTCTTCGTCAAATTCCTTGTTGTTGAAATTTCAACGTGTTCATAATGAAATTCTGGTTTGGTGGGTGCGGGACGGTAAAGTTAAGGGTGTGAGGGTTTCTGGCAACCGCAAACTATTTGATCTGATTTCTTTAGATAATGAGGTGACGGAAGAGAGAGTGGATGACCTTTCCCGCTTTCTATTAGAACCTCTAGTGGATGAGTTGGGTCATAATGTGGAATCAGTAGTTTTAATTGCGGATGGCAAACTGGAATTTTTGCCCTGGGCTGCAATGAGGCTGGATGCAAAACCTCTGATTGAAACCACAAGGCTGACATTCATTTCTTCATTGTCCCAATGGCAACGGTCGATAAAATTAAAAAACCTTTATAATTCCCGTCTCCTGATCCTCGATGCGAAGCATCTCCAAGATGGAGAGACAGACTTCTCGACGGTATTAAATCTTCATGGTGATAAAGCTAATCTGAAAAATTTTATAGAGAACTGGGGGCATTTCGGGGTGGTTCAGATTGAAAGCCCGGTGCGTTTAAACCGTCTTGATTCTTCTGCATCCTTTCTCACCTTGACTCGTCAGGCGAATCGTTTTCAGAGAGTTCCCTTATCGGCTCTTTATCAAAAGCCTTTCGAATCGAACTTAATGGTGATGACTGATGTTAAACATGAGTTCGACCCGTTTTTGTCACTCTCTCCGACCAGTTTGCTTGTTGAAGGGCTGGCTTTCAAAGGGTATCCGGGTGCTTTGCTCCATAGTGGAAAACCGGATGAGAAACTGCATCCTGAGTTGATGAAACACATCATGAAGAACCTCAGAAAGGGAAGCTCTGCCGAATCGTTACGCAATGCGCAAAGGCAACTTGCGAAAAAGTATCCAGGTAAATTTGAGTGGGCGCAATACCGCTATTATGGTTTCCCCGGTATGAGTGCGTCAGAAAAAGGTGCGTTTGCCGTGGAACACTTTCAGGCTAATTTGCAGAAAGGAGCGTCCGCGTTTAAGCAAAAGAACTGGCTGTCGGTCATCAACTATCTGGAAAAAGCACTTGTGCTGCAACCATTTCTCCCCGAAAAAAAGCTGGCGGGAAAAATTTACAAAACTCTGGCTCAAGCGGCCTATAACCTTGAAGATTATCCCAAGGCCATTCTCTACCAGAAACAGGTGTTGCCTCACTCAGTGGAAGACCCGGAAACCCTGGCGGAGGCATACTATTTTCTGGGGATTTTGTATTCCCGTACGGAGAGTTTTCCTCTAGCTGTTGAGCATTTGAAAAAAGCTCTTAAAATTTATGAGGAGAATGAAATTCTGGATCTCCTGGCAGAGAGCTATAGCACATTGGGGATAGTTGAAGAAAATGCGTTGGACTACGACAACGCCCTTAAGGCATTCAATGCATCTCTGGCTATTAATGAAGAGATTGGCGAAGACCTGAACAGAGGCCGTGAATTACGTCGCATTGGCAGGATTTATTATTTGCGTCTCAACCGTTTTGAAGATGCCAGGAAATTTTTCAGTCAAGCCTACGAATTATTCACAGAGCTGGAACAGGTGGATCAGCAGGTGGAATCCCTTTTGGAATTGGGGCTGGTGGCGGAAAAAGAAGCAGATTTTAAACAGGCTCTTGAGTTATATGGCAGAGCTCAGGCCTTGGCCGAAAAGGCCGATCTCAGACCGAGTCTTGCAAAAGCCTTTTTGTATCAGGCCAATTCCCATTGGTTTCAAGGAAACTACCAGCAGGCATTCAGGTTTCAAAGACAATCTTTAGAAATCGCCAGAACGCTGCAGGACAAGCTTCAGCAGGCCTTTATTCTGAATACATTGGGGTTGATCCACTGGACGCTCAATGATCCAGGTCGAGCATTGGAAAACCTGAGTCAGAGCCTGGAGTTGGCCGAGGCATCTCGCTCTCCTCTGGATATTGCCACTGCCTACAACAACATCGGCCTCGTTCACAGGAAGGAAAAGCGATATCTCGAATCCATTGAATTTTTCAAGAAAGCCTTGAAGAGGGACGAACAGCTTAAATCAAAATGGGGGCAGGGCTACACGCATCGAAACCTGGGTATGAGTTTATTACGCATGGGACAGTTGGGAAATGCGGAGGTCCATCTCAAAAAGGCTGTAGAACTCAGTCGTGAAATCGGCAATCGCACCAATCTGGTAAAGTCCATGCTTGAGTTGGGAAATCTGGCGTTGGAGCGTAAGCAGTGGGAATCTGCAGTTTCTTTATTTCGGGAAACTTTTAAGCTTTCCGATAGCCTCAATGTTAAAGAGGTTTCATGGCGAGCTTTACGGGGCGAAGGGTTTGCCTTTATTCAATCAAGAAAAAATGAGGAGGCCGTAGAGTCATACAAGAATGCTGTGTCGGTGGTGGATGCCTTACGTGCGGCCATTAAGGTTGAGGAGTTCCAGAATGGATTTTTGACCGACAAGCAGGATGTCTATAAAGAACTGGTTCTCTTACTTTTGGATATGGGGAAGGTTAAGGAGTCATTTCAATTCGCCGAACGTGCAAAATCGAGAAGCTTTATCGACCTGTTAGGGAACCAGAAAATCAGTTTTAAGGACGACGTCAGCAAGAGTTTATATGAAGCCCTGAACCAGCAAAAACAAACGATCCGAAAAATTGAAGAGTCCTTAATGGTAGCTCGCGCTAGTGATGAAGGGGAGAGCAGTCAACAACTGGCTGAACAACTGGTGAAAGCCAGAAACAAATATCAAGACCTTCTGATTGATGCCAAGGAACAGAGCCCGGAGATTTCCAGTTTTATCACTGTCGATTCGATAAGCCTCGAAGCATTGCAGGACTTATTAGAAGGTTCGGTGGCGTTGGTGGAATACATGGTGACGGAAAACGAACTGGTGGCCTGGGTGGTCACTAAAGAAGGGATAGAGGTTGCCCGAGTTCCATTAGAAGAGAAGCGATTGAACAGTTTGGTTGCCGATTATCGTGAACGTATTCAAAAGCTGGCACCGGTTGAAGAACAGTCTAAACAACTACATTCTCTATTGATCAAGCCTGTAGAGTCTTTTATAGCAGGAAAAAGGGTTTTAGGAATTGTTCCCCACGGCCACTTGCATTATATTTCTTTCTCTTCTTTAAAAGATGAACAGAACTATCTGGTCGAAAAATATCCTCTGTTTTATTCTCCCAGTGCTTCGGTCATGCAATTCACTTTTAAAGGACAGACAAAACGGGGTCGAGACATCAAGGTGCTGGCATTGGGCAACCCGGACCTCGGTGACTTCAATTATGACCTCCCCCTGGCAGAAATGGAGGCCAACGCCATCAAGTGGGACTTCCCCAAGGTCGATATTTTTACGCGCGAGAACGCCACAGAGAGTTGGCTTCAGGATCATATAAGTGAATATCAGGTCATACATATTGCTTCACATGGGGAGTTTGACCCGGTCAATCCCTTGTTTTCATCGTTAAAGCTGGCACGTACAGCAACGGAAGACGGTAACTTTGAAGTGAATGAAGTGTTTGGGTTGGAGATCAATGCCGATATCGTGACCTTGAGCGCATGCCAAACCGGACTTGGGGATATTGTGGGGGGCGATGAGTTGGTAGGCCTCAACCGAGCCTTTATCTATGCAGGTACAAAATCCATTCTTTCTACATTGTGGAGGGTGAGCGATATTTCTACTGCAGTACTGATCAAACACTTTTACCGAAATTATGGTAAAGAAAATAAGGCCGTGAGCCTGAGAAAGGCTCAGTTACTGGTCAAACGCCTTTATCCACACCCTTCGTATTGGGCAGGGTTCAATCTTACTGGTGACTATCGATAGTCAGTCTTTTTCGTCAAAGCTCCTAACAGCTCCTAGTTGGAATTTGTGGAAACTCTCGATCCAGTTTTTCCTTCAAGCCTTTGGTCCTCTCAGGTTTTCTGCCTTTATTGATGGACGAAATTCTTTCGGCCTCGCGGAATCGCCTCCAGTGTCTTTCATGCAATGATTTTGTTGAAAGAACCCTTTTGACCTTACCCTCGGCATTATAAATAGTGACAGGGAAAAACATCTCCTCACCTCCCCTTTGAATGAGGTGGAATCAACCGCTATCCATATAGCTAATATAGGGCTGCAAACTTTTTTTTCACTTAAATTAATGCTGGTTTTCTGGAATATTTGTATGCGCCAAACGACCTCTTAGAATAAGAAGGGTATTGGTTTCTTATATCTGTCAGGAGGTCATCATGAGTTTACATTATAGCGAGCATGTTGAAGGTGAACGATGGGACGCTCACTTGTCAAATCGGCAGCGAGTCGTTTTTGTAACTTGCATGGTTGTTTTTTTTCTTATTGTTTTTATTTTTCTTTAAGAGTGGTTGTGTTTGTCTCAAGTTATATTTCTATTATTTTTGACAGCTTAAAAAGGAAAAAGTATAAAACCTTATCTTTAGAAAAACATTTCCTAGCCCGAGCTGAAATGAGGGGCTATTAAAATTATTGTTTTATCGTTAGTTAAGGGCTCTTGGCGAGGTTTTGTGTTGGATGGAATTATGTTTTGAGTTGGGCATAGTTCTTGCTCTTTATAATACAGTTGGTTAAGGTTGAGTCGTAAACTTGTAAACTGGGGTTCAAATAAATCATGCAAGCCGAACAATTTCATCCGATTGATATTAAAATTTTAGATAAAAATTCTGATTTGGCGTTTAATATTTTTTCCAAGGTTCAGGGGGGCGATGAGAATAGCTATGTCTTATATGCCAGCAAAGAAGCTCGATATCGCGATAAGGTGCGTGAGCTTTTACAATCTGCCGAGCTTATGGAGGATCTTTATATCCATGAAGAAGACCTTATGGTTTATTTCGAGCACGCCACCAACTCCCTGCGTGATTTCGTTTTAAACTCAGATGCATCTCCTGAGAAAAAAATGGAGAAGGTTTATGACCTTTCCCGGGATGTCACTCACCAGTTTTTCGAAGCGAATTCTTCTCCGGAAATTCTCCGTGGTTCCGATCAGGTTGTGGATCTGATGGAAAAATGTCTGAGTGATAACAAACTTGGATTCCATGGATTGAGTAAAATTATGGAAAAAGACTATTACACCTATACCCACAGTATCAATGTGGGGCTCTATTGCATGTCATTTGCTCTTAAAATAGGCATGCCTGCTGACGAGGTTCATGAGTTGGGGTTGGGAGGCATGCTCCATGATGTAGGTAAGTCAAAACTTCCACAGGAAATTATTAATAAGAAAGGTGCCTTGACAGAAGAAGAGTTTCAGGTGATTAAAAATCACACCGAGAAAGGTATGGGAGTTATCAAGGGGTTGGGGTGCTATGGGGAAAATGTTATTCAAATGGTGGGTCAGCACCATGAGAAATACAATGGCGAGGGCTATCATCAGGGCCTTGCTGGTGAGGATATCGATTTGTTTGCGAGGATCTGTAAATTAACCGATGTTTATGATGCCCTGACCACACGCCGTAGTTACAAAAAGTCTTTGAAAACGCTTGAAGCTCTCACCATTATGAAATCTCAGATGGG
>JAJDBI010000067.1 GCA_029261435.1 Nitrospinaceae bacterium | reverse complement strand
CAACGAAATCAGCATGATTTTTCAAGAGCCCATGACTTCTCTCAACCCGATATTCACCGTCGGAGATCAGATCATGGAAGCGATTCGCCTGCATCAGAACAAGACAGAATCTCAAGCCCGGGAGTTGGCCATGAACGTTCTGCATCAGGTCGCTATCCCCTCCCCAGAGAGTCGGATCGACCAGTATCCACACGAGTTATCTGGCGGCATGAAGCAACGCGTGATGATCGCCATGGCAATCGTTTGTCAACCAGCCCTTCTCATAGCCGATGAACCCACGACGGCTCTTGATGTCACCATTCAAGCACAAATTCTCGACCTGCTCGATCAATTGAGAAAAGAAACCCAAATGTCTATTCTGCTCATCACCCACAACTTGGGCATCGTAGCCCAATACGCTGACCGGGCAGCCGTGATGTATTCCGGCAAAGTGGTGGAGCTTGCCCCTGTTGATGAATTGTTTTCCTCACCGGCACATCCTTATACCCGTGGACTACTCAACTCATTGCCTAAAGACGGCGCTAAACTGGAAACCATACCCGGCTCTGTCCCGCATCCAGCTTATCTTCCAGAGGGTTGTGCCTTTTATCCCCGGTGTGCAGAAAAACTCGATCGCTGCATGAAGGTTATTCCTCCATTAGAACCTATTGATGGTAATAGTCCACACCAAACAGCTTGCTGGTTGTACGAAACCACTCCTGCCTCATGAAGAGTTTATTGACCGTTCAATCTCTGAGAAAATATTTCCCTGTATATGGAGGATTATTTTCGAAAGTGGTCGGTCAGGTTAAAGCTGTTGATGACGTTTCGTTTGACATCCATGAAGGAGAAATTTTAGGGCTCGTTGGAGAGTCTGGATGTGGCAAAACAACAGTGGGGCGCATGAGCTTGCGCCTCATGCAACCCACATCAGGGAGCGTGTATTTCGAGGAGGCAGATATTTTCAAACTGCATAGAAAAGAACTGGCTAGCTTGCGACCCAAAATGCAAATTATTTTTCAGGACCCTTACAGTTCATTAAACCCTCGATTTACAGTTGAACAGATTATAGGGGAAGCACTTTCCATACATTTCCATATTAACGGAAAAGTGTTGCGAGAAAAAGTGGAGTCGCTCATGGAAAAGGTAGGACTTTCTTCCATGTACTTGAATCGGTATCCACACGAGTTTTCTGGAGGACAGAGGCAGCGCATCGGCATCGCCAGAGCTTTGGCTCTTGGTCCTCGTTATATCGTTTGCGATGAACCGGTTTCCGCCCTGGATGTTTCCATCCAAGCTCAAATCATCAATTTACTTCAAAAGCTTCAGCAAGAAGAAAACCTGTCCATGCTTTTTATTTCGCATGATCTTAATGTCGTGAAACACCTTTCCCAGAGAACCGCTGTCATGTATCTGGGGAAAATAGTGGAGCTTGCCAGCACTGAACAGATTGCCAAGAACTCAGCCCACCCTTACACACAAGCGTTACTCGCTTCAAAACCATCTCTGGATCCAAAGTCTCGCAATCGACCGAAACCGCTTCCGGGAGACGTCCCCTCCCCCCTCAATCCACCCTCCGGTTGTCACTTCCACCCCCGTTGCCCGAAGGTGATGGATCGCTGCAAAACAGAAATCCCTCGCCAGATCCAACTGGAAGTAGGCCATCAGGTGCACTGCCACCTTTATGATGAATAGCGATATTTTTGCCCAGCTCCACCAGTTTTTCCCTCCAGCCCTCCTAAATTCCTTGAAATAAAATGCTTATTACATAACACATCACTTGAAAAGCTTGCTTCCGACTCTGCTACCAATCTGTTCTCACTTCGTTAAAAAAACATGCGGAAAAACCAATAAATTTTTGAATTTACGCTAATTATAGCCACGCAACTGACCGTTACGAACAAAAATGGATAGAAAACCGTTGGAAACCGGGCATTTAGGACCTATTGTTGCTATTCGGGCATGTTTTTCGTAGGGGCAAAAGTGGCTAACTAACGGAAAATATTGCAGAAAACAGGGTAAAGTGGTAAATTCATGAAATCCGCATTTTCACAAAAATTGTTACTAAAAAGGGCTGAACTTTGGACATAGCTTCTTTAGCAGGGATCATTTCGGGCCTCATCCTGATCGTTTCGGCTATTCTCATTGGGGGCGATGTTCAGACATTCCTGAACATTCCTGGACTGATGATTGTTGTTGGAGGCACATTGGCCGCATCGCTGATAACCTTCCAGCTTGATGATATCAAATCTGCTTTTAAGGCCGCTGTGTTTGTCTTTTCTTCTCCCAAAGAAGACTCAAATGACATGGTTTCCACCATGGTTGAACTTTGTACCTTGAGCCGCAGACAAGGCATTGTTGCTTTGAGCAAACTTGAAATTGAGTCTGACTTCCTCAAAAAAGCCTGTAACCTGATTGCAGATGGTTCCAAGGAAGATATGATGCGAGACACGCTGAATATTGAAATTGAATCTATGAAGCAAAGGCATTTTATTATTCAGGATGTTTTCAAGAAAATGGGACTTTACGCGCCTTCCTTTGGAATGATAGGTACCCTGATCGGGTTGGTGCAAATGCTGACCAAGTTGAACAACCCAGAAACTGTCGGCCCTTCTATGGCTGTAGCTCTGCTGACCACCTTCTACGGAAGTCTTCTCGCGTCCCTGATCTTTAATCCGATCGCTGGTAAACTGAGAGCAAGAACGCTTACTGAAGTTATCAACCTTGAAATCATATTCGAGGGGGCGGCATCCATCATTCAGGACAACAACCCCATGCTGGTATATGAGAAGCTCTCGTCCTATATTCCGACAAAACTGCGTCGCCCCATGCAACAAAAAATGATGAAACGGTAAATCCTGAAGCAGAGGTTT
>JAJDBI010000066.1 GCA_029261435.1 Nitrospinaceae bacterium | reverse complement strand
ACTCCCACCTACACAGATAAAAGCCAGCCCGGTATCTACTGGTGGGTCTACGACAGTCAAGGAACTTTACAAAAGCCCGGCGGCTTCCCAAAATCTGACGGCTTTTGGGAGAAGTGCGTAAATGGCAGGGTCGCCTGGGGTGTTGGTTCCAATACTGGCGTTAAGGAACTCACCAGCGAATCAACAAGTAGAATTCAAGAAATTAAAAATAACTTCCCCGCTCTATGCGGTGCCACCAGTCTCCAAATTGAAGTTGGTCCGGGACAGAATGGAAAACCTCTCTCAAAGAACTCCTTGGTGACGGAATACACCACAGAACTGCTGGGCTATAACGAACACTTCACTTCAGCATTAGCTTCTAGAACGCTGGTTGATAAACCTGTGGAAGTCGAAGCAACAGCAGCTGCCATTATTGAAGAAGCCGTAATGCCGGAAACCACCTTGGTTGAGACAGGCCAAGCATCAGAAACCGCCAAGATAGAGGAAACCGAGGTACCAGAAATCGCTCAGGAACAAGAAGCTGAAGACCCAGAAATAGCTAAGATAGTAGAAGGTGCAAATACAGAAACCATCGATTTAGAAGGGATTAAAATTCCGGGCCTTTAGGTTTTACCAAGGAGAAAAATTGAACGGGTGTATCCAAAAAAAGTTTTCGATCCCAAAAAGGAGAGCAGGATGTCAAAGAATTTTCCCCGGGTTTCAAAATGGATTATTTTTCGAAGGGTCCTAGCCCTATTATTCATAGGAATAATCGGCCTTTCCTGTTCTGAAAATTCAGAGGAAACAAACGGATCGCCCAAACCCCTCCCCGAAAGCAGGATCACCCTGCCTGAATTTTACGGGTTTTTTGCTGTGGACGGCGGAAATACCATAGGGCTAGACAAAGATAGCCAGCCGCCAAACGTTAGCGAAAAAGTGGAGTTTATTTTACATGACCAAGATATAGCCGCGTTTAGAGGTAAATGGCAGGTTTCGGGGTCAAAGCTTAATGGGGAAAAATGGGAAAAAATACCAGCAGTGAAGTGTCGGATTAAACCGGTAACGGATAATGCCATGATGATTCGTGTTGTCCCGGCCAATATACTGCCTCCTGGCGTGTATGAGATTGAATTAGTCGGTCCAAATCAGATAAAAAGTAAGTTTGTTGTCGAAGGGGAGCGAATCATTGCAAACTCCACCACTGAAGAAATTATCGCCGCGTCTAAAAAATGGCGATTAGAGGGAGCTTTTACCGGTGCCCAAGGCCAGTTAATACATGTCTTAAGATTCGAGCCTGGAAACAAAGTTTTTTATAAATCCAATGGCGGTTGGCAAGCTCCAAATACATGGAGCGATGAAATTGAAGGTCAATATAAAGTAGAGGGTACTGAGATCATATTATCGGACAACATCAGAGGCCACGTTGGAAAACCCTTGACGATACAAGAAAATGGAACTTTAAGAGGGTATTTCGCTACCTTTATAAACCCGGAAGCAGTAGTTAAGGCCCTGCCAAAGTCGGAAAGTGAAATGACAGAAGAATTCGGGAAATACAAGCAAAGGGCATTTGACAGTGATGCCAAAGCAAACCTTCATAATATTTTTCTTGCGTGCAAGGCTTTTTGGGCAGATACAGACTCCAACCAGCAGTGTAACCTCTTCATAGCTAAAGGGGGTAACTATGGTTATGTGCAATCATCATCCGTAAAAGTGTTCATCAAACAATTTACAGAAGATGATTTTGAGGTCTACGCAAAACATGAAGACTCACCTAATACCTGGAAAATAAATGCCACCGCTGATATAGCTGGTGTTACCGGTTTAAATTTTCCCGAATGAGATAAAGACTCACCATAAAGTTTTCCCAGAAAAATTAGAGTCACCCGATAAAAGAGTAAAGCAGATAGGATTCCTCATTTCATGGGGAAGCTTTGCATGGTTTGCCTCATGCCATGCATTTTCCATGCATCACACCCCATGCATGGAGCACCTTACCTCAGTGCTCTTACAGCCATAACCCTCTGAATTCCCTTTACCCGCTTCATTCCTCCTACCCCTGCCTTCGAATTCTCAATTTTGGCACAAACGTTGCTATTACTGGAACATAAAAAGTGTCAAATTGTTTTAGCTTGCAATCCTGAAAATTGTTTATGACGGTCATTTTTGACAAAACTTTAAATGCTAGACTTTGACCAATATTTTTGAGAGGGTTGTCAAAATCAAGGTACACGAAATGTGGTACATCGATATATTGCATTTCAATTATCCGCAATTGTCGACCCAAAAATTGGTTTCACCAACTACGACTTAAGAAAAGACAGGACAAGGTTTGTAGGAACTCTCTGACCGGAGAAGTTCGTTAAAAAAACAGGCATTAAAAATATCTAATTAACAACTATCATTCATAGGGGGACGGGTAAATGTTGAAACCTGAATCTAATCCAGACAAAACTTTCTATCTACAAAAAAGGTTCGTTCCATCAGTTCGGCCTTTTATGGGTTTTAATGTCCAAATGGTAAAGCTTGGTTTAGTCATTTTTCTATCCTGCCTGTTTGCTTTATCAGTCGCCGATTTGGGTTTAGCGGCGAACTCAAAGAAACGAAATTCTTTGCCGGACAAAAAAATTAAAACCCCTGAATTCTTCGGGCTCTTTGCGCTTCATGGAAAAAACACAATCGAGTTAGACAAAGATAGCGACCCAAAGAACGTAGACGAGCAGGTGGAATTTGTTTTATACGATCAACAGGTCAGCAGTATCAGCAAAGGTTGGCAGGTTTCGGAGTTGAAATATGTTGGAGGGAAATGGAGAAAGTCAAAACGCAAGTGGAAGTGTCGGGTTAAACCCATAAAGGGGAAACCTTCCATGTTGCGTCTTGTTCCGGTTACGCTCCTGCCCCCTGGCGTGTATGAGATTGGAAGCAGTTCTGCAACAAGTGTCAGGGGACGGATAATTGTTCAACAAGGACAATTAGTTAAAAACTCGCTTGCCTCTGCGCGAAAAGCCTTGAGTGCCAAGCAATGGGACAATGCAATCATGGAGGCCGACGCGACCTTGGCTCTGGATAAAACCAACGCCAACGCCAAACAAATTATCATTGACGTTGAGCAGGGGATACAGGATGCAAAAGTAGCCCGAAAAAGAAATAAAGCGCAAGGCTATGTCGAGAAAGCAAAAAGTGCGATGTCGCAAAAACAATGGAACGAAGCCATCATGCAGGCGGAAACAGCATTGGCTTTAGACCCGGAGAACCTAGAAGCAACACAAATTATGGCTAAAGCCGAGCGAGTGAAGAAGGATGAAATTGAAAGTGAGAAGGAATTAAAAGAAGCCGAAGCGATGGCAAGAGCCGCCGCCGAAAAGAGAAAGGCGATGGAAAGAGAAGCTAAAGCAAAGAGAAAAGCGGCGAATGACGAAGCCCAACAAAAAACGTTGATAGCGGCACATATCGCGAAGGGAAAAACTGCGTTGAGTGCCAAACGATGGGAAGAGGCAGTTCAAGAGGCAAAAGCGACGCTGGCGATAGATTCGGGCAACGCCGAAGCTAAACAACTCATCGCGGACGTTCGCAAGGGCAAGAAGAATGAAAGAGATGCCAAAATTAAAGCCATGATTGCGGCCTATAAGAAAAACTCGGTTCTCATTCCAGCTGGCAAGTTTATGATGGGGGAGGGAAAATACGCTCTAAAATATGAACACCCTGTCCGATTAAACGAGTTTGCCATGGACAAAACCGAGGTAACCCAAGCCATATTCACAGTCGTGATGGGTGGACAGAATCCAAGCGGTCACAAGAATTGCCCGCTTTGCCCGGTGGAACGGGTTACTTGGGTTGATGCTAAAGAATTTTGCGAAAAAGTCGGTAAACGGTTGCCCACAGAGGCAGAGTGGGAATACGCAGCAAGGGCTGGAACGACCTCAAAGTTTTACTGGGGAAATGGTGAAGGTGACAACTATGCCTGGTATAAAAAAAACTCACCGAGGAAAACCCATCCTGTTGGAGAAAAAGAACCGAACGACTGGGGACTGTTCGATATGTCAGGTAACGTCAAGGAGTGGGTGGCAGATTGGTTTCGTGACTATGAAAGAGGAGCAGCGAAAAACCCTCAAGGACCCGAGAGGGGAAGCCAGCGCGTAATTCGAGGAGGGGGATATTTTGACAGTTTAGAAAGTTTAGAGCATCGCCGTCGCCACCGTGCTTTCCCGGACCAAAAAGGGCCAGCTCTTGGTTTCCGATGTGTGCAGTAGATTTTCGCATTTGGCGGAGGCACCGTGCTGGTGGGTGGGGGCATGAATATGCCCCCACACTCCTCTCAATGTGAGGAGGATTCAACAGGGTTGCCAGGATGAATTTCGAGGAGTATTAATTTTCAAATAGAAACTCTCGATTAAATAAATTTATCAAGCAAGGGAGAAACGAAATGAATGAGTCAGGTTTTTGCCGGATTCAAAGGTGGTTTAAGTTTTCCTTCCAAGTTGCAGTGGTGGTTGTGTTGATGGGCAGTATTGTTTCCTGTTCCAAACCCGAGAATATGGTTTCGATCCCCGCCGGCGAGTTTATGATGGGCTCAGCTGATAGTAATCAGGATGAAGAAAGGCCGGTACACGACGTGGCGTTGGGCGCGTTTTATATGGACAAGTACGAGGTGACCCAGGCCGACTACGAGGGCGTGATGGGCATTAACCCGTCGCATTTTAAAGGAGCCGATCGGCCTGTTGAGCAGGTGACTTGGCACGAGTCGAAGCAGTACTGCGAAAAGTTAGAAAAACGCCTGCCGACCGAAGCTGAGTGGGAATACGCGGCGCGCGGAGGGACGATCACGAACTATTATTGGGGCGATGAAGATAGTGGGGATTACGCGTGGTTTAGCGAGGAAACACATCCGGTAGGGGAGAAGAAACCCAACGCTTACGGTCTGTACGATATGTCGGGTAATGTAGGTGAATGGGTCCAGGATTGGTATGGTTATAACTATTACAAGTCTTCCCCTTCTACCGACCCCCAAGGACCATCTAGTGGGCAACTTAAAGTCAGGCGCGGCGGTTTCGGCTCCTCCGCCACCCGCGGCTATTATGTTATTAATGGTAAGGATAAACTCCTCGGGTTTCGTTGCGCGTATGATATTCCCTCCAAGTCTTAGTGACAGAATACGCCAAACGGCAAAACTGAACGGGTGATATCTGCATAAATTAAGACCTGAAGAAATGGGGATGGGTGCATCTTGAAAATTTTTCTACCCTATAAAGGAGAGCCGGTGGATAGTTTTTAAAATAGTCATGGTCCTATTATTCGCAGGAAATATTCATAGTCGGGTATTTCCAAGGCGGCCCTGTTAGCGTTTATTGGAAGTTTATTTTCAACATTTAGTAATCGGGATAAATAGAGGAGTTTTGATTTTCAAATAGAAACTCTCGATTAAATAATATTAAGCAAGGGAGAAACGGAATGTATCAGAAAAAAAACTACAATACGTTAAGAACCCTAAGCAACATGATCAGCGGATTTGGTTGGGTAATCATTATTATCCTGTTTATAGCGGGTTGGATTGGTGGAGGCCAGCAGGTTGGAGTTGTCGGCGGTTTTTTTGCTGGCCTGCTCACCGGACTAATCATTGGGATTCCTTTGATCGCCTTGGGCCAGTTGATCTCTGTATTTCTGGATCAAAAAGAAATTCAGGAGGAAATTCTTGCAGCCGTCAAGCCTGGCACTTCTTCTCAGTGAGAACTTGAATCCATAAGAGAAGCAATTCCAAGGAGGCAAGCTATGGGAAAAAATCTAAAAGGGTAAATTCATGAGATCTCTCATTCAGGTTTTAATCATTCTCCTTTTGCAAGGCTGTGCGGTTAAGGTGCTGACCACAAGTGGTGGGGGAAATTCATCCCTCAACACAATCGAACAAAGCTACCAAAATTGCCAGGCACAGCTCAATCGAATAACCATCCCCCATGGAGGTTCTTATAGCCGGACCGCCACTTTCGTTCTCAAAGCAAAAAACAAGAGGTATGCTCAAGGTGGATTCACTGGGCCAGGTGCGGCCTGTGCCCAAGTTCGGCACGAATATCGACCGGAAATAATTTACGGTTACATCTTAGTGGTATATCGGAACGGAAACCAACTGGAACTCCCTAGTCTTAACAGAATCGCCAACAATGGTTATAATGAATTAGGTGACGTGGGCTCCCGGCAGACTCTTCGGCTACGCAAAGCAAATGTAAGCCTCACGATCACCGACCCTCCTCACTCTCACCATGGGGGTCACTCTTGATATAGCGTTAGGATTGAGGATTGAAAAACGAGTGAATAAAAAACCTACTCTTACGATAACTATTTCTAAAGTAACTATTATTTTATAGAACTGACAGACAACCAGGGAACGAGGAGAAGACGATATGGCAACGCCAATAAACATAAAACATCCACAGTCGGGCATCATAAAGAGAAATTGTTTTTATATTTTGTTGTTGATGATTACCCTATTCGCCTTGAATGCTTGTGGAGATCCCGAACTGGAGGCCAGAAAAGAAATACAGGCTTTGGGCTTCAGTTTTGATGCGAAAGGTTTTGGAAAAGCTGTTTCTGAGGCAGACTCGAAAATTGTTGATTTATTTCTGACTGCCGGGATATCCAAAAATCGAGACGCAACAGCTTACGGGTTGGTCTCAGCCATTAAACAAGACAGCCCGGAAATGTTAAAACTCCTGCTGGATGAGGGTGCTGACCCCAACTTGGAGACAAACAAGGTCAGGGTCAAAGGAGGCACCCCTTTGACGCTTGCGGTATCACTTGAAAAGTTGGATATGGTTAAAATATTGTTGGATAAGGAGGACATCGATCCCAACTTGGAGAACCAAAAAGGCGATCCCGAGGGCCGTGATGGAACAGGAGGTACTCCTTTAATCCTCGCAGTGTCTCTTCAGGGGTTTGATATGGTTGAACTGTTATTGGAAAAGGGTGCCAATCCCAATTTGGAAAGCAGAAAGGGCCTGTGGAAAGGACAAAGCCCTTTAAAACTTGCTGTGGATAATGGATTTGCAGGCGTTGAGGAAGTTCTAAAAGCCAAGGGTGCTAAATAGTGGATTTTCAAAGTTCACCCTTCTTTCGATCCAGAGTTAAAAGATAGGTTCAATTTTTCTGTCCGATCCAAACAACTTCGCCTACAATTTTTATAGCATCTGTTTTTTGGATTATGAGTGGTTCATATTTAGGATTATCACTTTTGATTTTTATCTGCCCATTCCATAAATCCTGAATTCGCTTTACTATCAGTTCATCGTCTCTATTGATCACATAAATTGAATCGTTTTTTATTTGGTTTACTTTTGTGTTCACGAGAAGTAACGCGCCCGCATTAAAAGTTGGATTCATCGAGTCACCAACGGCTTGAATCAGTACAATTTGATTGGGATCGATTCCTAATTCCTGCCTTATCCAGTTTTCTTGAAAAGCTAAATGACTCACTATTTGTTCGCTATGGATTAGAGAGCCTTGCCCCGCCGAAACCTGGACATCGTATTTTGGGACAAATACATACTCTTCTTTCTCACTGGGTTGTGCTTGTTCGGTAGGAATTGTGCCGGTTCTTATTTGTTTTATATTTGTTTTTCCCGCTGAAGACTGGTTTGTAAGTAGTTCATTTATATCTATATTCTCACGCAAACAATATGTAACTATTTCTTGGTAGGGAAATTTGTTTCTTCTTTGCCTGTTGAAAATAGAATTCCTAGTTGTACCGAGTAACTCATATACCTTTTCTTTTGTTTTAATTCCTTTCATCTTCTTAATCTTTTCAATCACTTCCGACACAGCATTCATTTTATTCCTATTTCTCTTGACAAGTAGTAATGATTCATTTATATTATAAGAATAATTATACACGATATATATACTTACAAGCAAAATTTAATTTTTTGATTACCTGAGAACGGATAAGAGAAGCTTTTTGATCCGTTTTTTTCAGGACCCTAGTTTTCGTTTTTTATTCGTGTTTCTATTTTATATCGGTTTTAGGAAATAGGCAATGCAGGTTTTAAATAAAAACCAAAGTGGTATAGAATCCATGCCCGAAGGGGTTACTTGGTCAAAGGAGGATATACAAATGCCAAGTAACCGTACCAAGTGGCTATTGG
>JAJDBI010000065.1 GCA_029261435.1 Nitrospinaceae bacterium | reverse complement strand
GAGTGAAATATCCATGGTACCCACATTCACCCCAGCCACACTTGTGAAGGATTGAATGATTGGAAGAAATGACCCACTCGCTAGTTCTGGGGCTTCATCTACTTTTGTGTAAATAATATCTGGCTGTTCTGACATCGTTTTTCCCTCAAATAAGAAATTACTGATTAATACATTAGTTTATAAATTATCAAATCTCGAATGGCAGATATAACAGGTAAGCGCATCGCAATATGTATATAGAAGAACGGTTAAGCTAAATTATTACCCCCTTCTTGTCAAGCAATTTTGGTCGAACAATTTCCCCCAAAAACACTGAAAAAAGGAACGGAAGGAAAGGCAATTAAAACAATCAGAAAAGCTTTCATATATATGACCAGAAATGAACAATTCCTGAAATTTGCTATAATAATTTTATTCTTCATTAAACTGTCTTCCTGCTGAATTTTCTCTATGGGCAATTCTGAAAATAACTACCGACTGGCGATTGATTTCAGCCAGGTATTAAATATTCCTGCCGACCCCAGGCAAAGGCTTCCTTATTTCCAGACCTTTAAGCAATTATTGAAGGATGAGAAAGAAAAGATCAAAGCCTGGCATCGCTCAGGAACCGGCGGACGCGAAATCATCCAGGCACATACCAGTCTGGTCGATGAGGTCATCCGGCATGTCCTTCTTTCCATGACACAGCTTGAGGTTTATGCCGATGCCAACGTTTTGGACGATTTTGCCCTCATCGCAGTTGGGGGTTATGGTCGGGGAGAACTTAATCCCCTTTCAGACATTGACCTGTTGTTTCTCCTTTCCGCAAAAACTCAGCCCATCACAGAAACTTTTATTAGGGATGCGCTATCGGTGATCTGGGGATTCGACATGGAAATCGGCCACAGCTCCCGCACTATTAAAGATTGCGTAAAACTAGCTCAGGAGGATTTGACCATTAAAACCTCCATGATAGAAACTCGGTTCCTCATTGGAAACCGAACCACTTATGACAAGTTTTACAACTCAATTCACAAGAATGTTTTGCAAAAACATGTAAAACAGTTTTTAAATTCCAAATTAAAAGAAAAATACACCCGATACGGCCAAGGCGACAGCGTGGTGTGTCACCCGGAACCCGATATCAAAAACGGGCCTGGAGGATTGCGGGACTACCACAGCGCACTCTGGGCTACGGCCGTGCGCTATGGATGTCATTCGCTTCGGGAAATCAATGAAGCTCACGCGCTTTCCAAAGAAGAAATCGAGTCGCTCTACCATTCTGTGGACTTCTCACTTCGAGTCCGTAATGAACTCCATTACCTGACCGAGAGAAAGACCGATGTTCTGACTTTTGACACTCAAAAACAACTGGCCGCCAACCTGGGATACCAGTCTTCCGCCCAGAGTCAACCGGTGGAAGAGTTCATGCACGACTACTATCTTCATGCCACCAATATCTATACTTTTTCACAAAACCTTTTTGAGCATTGCCGCCAACCTAAAAGGTCTCTCAAAAAAGTAATTTCCTCATTGACAAAAAAATCGGTGGGGCATGGGTTCCATATTTCAGATTCCTCCCTTATTTATGGCGGTGACGCAAAAGAGAATTTCAAAAAAGATAAATTGCTGTTATTGAAGGCGTTAGATCTTTGTAAACAACATAAGGTTCTACCAGATTACAAACTCCAACGGCAAATGCGGCTGAACAAAAACCTCATTAACGCGCAATTCATGAAAGGAGAAGAAGTCCGGGGCTTCCTGTTCTCCATTCTGAAAGATAAATCTGCTGAGAAAATACTGCGACTGATGCATGAAACGGATATTCTGGAACAGATCCTGCCAGAATTTGGACTGGCACACTGTAAAGTGAATCATGACTTCTACCATCACTACACTGCCGATGAACATTCCCTGCGCGTCATCCGCTTTCTAGATGAACTGGCTTCAGCCAGCATCACTAACCCGACTGATCTGCACGCCTTGTATCGAGATTATCTCAGAAAAGGGATTCTAAAGTTATCGGCACTTCTGCAATCAGTTCGAACAGTGCCCACTGACGAACCGGGAGAGTTTTTAAAATCTCTGACAGAAAGGCTTAGCTTGGAGGATGCGGATATACAAGTTCTGCTTTTCCTTCTGGCTAATCCTTACACCATGATTGAAACGGCTTTGCATCAGGATATCCACCAACCCGCAGTGATCCGTAAATTTGCTAAAACAGTTGCAAACCCGGAAAGGCTGAAGGGACTCTACCTGCTCAGCTATGCCGAGTTACGAGCGGTGGCACCGGGTACTTTGACTGCCTGGAAGAAAATATTACTCTCCGAATTATATGAAAGAACCCTGAAACATTTACAAGACCCAGAGTCTCTGGAGCAACAGCCCCTGGCACCACGGGCAGGCGTTTTCAAAGCCCTGCAACGCGAACTGCCTGTGAACGATATCGAAGAACATCTTCGCCAGATGCCGGAAGATTACCTGATGACGGCATCCTCCGAAGAAGTTGCCCTCCATATCCGCCTTATCCGGTCTTTTAAAGACAAGTTATTTATTCTTCATCATCAGTTTCATGAAGAAGGGAACTATCATAACCTGACCCTTTGTTGCCCCATTGGTAGCGAAGCTTTTAAAAAACTTGTAGGGACCATTACTGCCAAAAACCTGAACATCCTCGGCGCGCAAATATATCTCAAAAAAGATGGCATCATCATTGTCTCTCTTCAGGTAGAAGCAAGTACCAAGGCGGATGCCGAAGATCTCGAAATATGGAAGGATATTAAAAACTGTCTGAGTCAGCTGTTTGAAGGAGAAACCAGTTTACAGAAAATGTTAAAATCCCGAATCCGTTACGCTGGTGGGCAGAAAAAGATGGCTATGGTCCCGAGAGTCCATGTTGAAAGAACTGCGGGCAATCCGTTTACAGTGATCCGGGTAGAAGCCCGCGACCATATCGGTATGCTCTACAAAGTTTCCGCCGTGTTTGCAGATTTTGGCATTCGTATTCACCGGGCCAAAATTTCCACTCAAGGCGATCGTGCCATTGATGTTTTCTACGTGTCTTTGAGAAATCCGAATTTCGACCTCAACAAGGTGATCCGCAGTTTCAAGGAACATATGATCCATACCCTGCTGATCGAAAAACTGGAGGACGTGCGATGAAGACTGTTCGAAGTCAGCACCTGTAAATTAAATCTAGATGAAAAATTAAAACTTCAAAGATTATTCATAGAGCACAGAAATAAAATATTTTTACATCCCTCCCTAACTATAAAAACATTTTTCACTTTTATCAGAGAATATTCGACCTTAGCTACTTCTCCCAGCTAAGCTTGAATTATATTGATCAATTTAAACAACCTTGTTTTATTTAGGCTTGAACAGGTTTTCTCTCCTTACCACTCCCATTTCTTTCCACAATTATTACGCATATCCTTCCATCGTTATTTACGGCATTGATTTTGCAAATATTAATGCTGCAGGATTAACTTTAGGTTATTAACGATCCAGAATTTAAAAAGAATGAGAAGTTTTAGGATGACTATTAAAAACTGGTCTGTTGCAAATAAACTTACATTCCTGAATATCATAGTTTTCTTATCAGGAGTGATTGGCATATTTGGAGCCTTTCAAATCAACAAGGGAGCAAGTCTGCATGAACTAAATATCCAACACCTTAGCCATATCCAAAGCTTCATCAATGGTATGAATGATTTTAAAAGCAACAAGCTCATCAATTTAAGTCCCTTGGAACAACAAATACGAGACATCCGTAAAGAACCTGAAACCTGCCTCAAAAAACTGAACTGGATTGATGGGGTTGTAATGAAACTAGCGGGAACAGATCAAGCAATCTCAGTATGTAAAAATGATTTAAAAATAGCTGATAAAGCTCTCGGTGCTATCAACGAATACAAAAACAGCTCAGTTTCTCAAAATGCTCTAAAAGGTCACCTGGATGATGCAGTCTCAGGGTTTCAAAAAAGCTCTGAGGATTTTCAACCCCTGGTAGCAAAAACAGTTAGATTTGCCTTCATCGGAACTATCGTTATTTTTATTTCAAAGGCTTTGCTTCTAATAGCTGGAGGTCAATTGATTTCTATAAGTATTGCGGGAGACTATATAAAGCTCAAACAAGCATTAAGCGAAAAAGAGTTTGCTGAAAGAGAAATCGAAAAACATCGCCAGCACCTGGAAGAACTGGTAGAGGAACGAACCCGGGAATTGGAACTTTCAAACGCACAATTATTGCACTCGGAAAAACTCAGCGCCATAGGAAAGCTGACCGCATCATTTGCTCATGAATTTAACAACCCCCTCTATGGCGTGCAAAATGTCCTGGAGGAAATCAAAGAAGATGTTCCCATGAAAGATTCTGAAAAGCATTTGGTGGATATTGCCTTGTCAGAATCCAGGAGAATGGCAAGCCTCATAGAAAAACTAAAATCATTCAATCGACCCACTACCAATGAATTTGCCGTACATGATATTCATAAGATCATAAATGACATGGCCTTATTGCAGAAAAAGTCTTTTCTTAACAGTAATATAAACTTATCCCTCAATTTCGGAAAAAATATTCCTGATTTATCGGTGATACCCGATCAATTAAAACAGGTTATTTTAAATATTCTGCAAAACTCTCAAGACGCCATGGGAGAAACAGGAGGTTCCATTGAAATTTCCACACGATCCAATAAGGATAATGTTGAGATTTGCGTAGAGGATTCAGGCACTGGTATTTCAGAAGACAATAAGACAAAGATTTTTGAACCTTTCTTTACTACCAAGCCAGGTATCAAGGGAACAGGCTTGGGACTCTCTGTTAGCCACGGAATTATAAAAAGTCATGGGGGATCAATTTCGGTTGATAGCAAACCTGGACTGGGAACAAAGATCATTATTACCCTTCCCATTAACAACAACTATTTGCATCAGTCAAATGCTTAAGGGTTTGATTTTATACTGGAGGCAATCGTTTTGATAAATAACAATATACTTTTGGTAGACGATGAACCGTTAATCCGGGTTACTTTAGAACGCATGCTGACCAAAAAAGGTTATTCCGTTGATACAGCTGAATCCGGCGAGATAGCCTTTGCAAAATGCAAGGAGTCCCGCTATGACCTGGTGATTTCTGACATCATGATGGAAGGAATGTCAGGGGTTGAATTGTTGAAACTTGTAATCGACATGGATCCTGACGCTGAAGTAATTTTATTAACCGGGCAAGGCACTCTGGAAACTGCTGTAGAAGCCTTAAGGCTGGGGGCTTCAGACTACCTGCAAAAGCCCTGCGACAGGAATGAACTATCTATAAGAGCAAAAAGAAGCCTGGAAAAATGCGAGCTCAAAAAAAAGCTTAAACATCAAAATAAACAACTGGTAACAGCCAAAAAGGAACTCGAGAAGGCTCTTGAAAAGTCTCTGACAGCAGAAAAGGAACTGCAAAAATCTCATGAGGAATTAGAAACAAGAGTTACTGCCAGAACAGCAGAGTTATCAAAAGCTAAAGCACAAGCAGAAAAGGCGGGCCAGGCAAAATCTGAATTCCTCACCCATATGAGCCATGAATTGCGGACCCCTCTGAATGCTGTTCTTGGATTCGCCCAGCTTTTAGAATTATCCTCAAAGGACCCTTTAACCGAAACACAAAAATCCAGAGTTCATAAAATATTAGCAGGAGGTGAACATCTTCTTACTCTTATCAACGATATTCTGGATTTAGCTAAAGTGGAATCAGGGCAACTTTCTTTTTCCCTGGAAAATGTCAATCTTGGAAAAATCATTGGGGAGGTAATTTTTCTACTCAAGCCTTTAGCCTTGGAAAGAAATATAGAAATTTCCAGCCTGCTTGAGAACGAAGGACAACCCGTTTTTGTTTTCGCAGATGCAACTCGGTTCAAGCAGCTTCTGCTCAACTTAATTTCCAATGCCATCAAGTATAACAATGATAATGGGAAGGTAACCATATCCATTATTGAGAATGACAGAGACACAGTGATCATTAATATCAAGGATACTGGAATTGGGATTGCGGATGACCAATTAGACCTGGTTTTTGAGCCTTTCAGAAGAGTGCAAAGCGTATCTGATTCCATTGAGGGCGCAGGAATAGGTCTTGCCTACAGCCTGAACCTGGTAAAAAAAATGAACGGAAAACTGTCTGTTGAGAGCTGTTTAGGGCAAGGAAGCACATTTTCAGTAACAATCCCAAAAGGAGAAAATGAAGACCTCAATAAAGTAAAAGAAGGAGAAAAAAATTACACTTTAGAAGACAAACCAAGTTCAAATATATTCAATATACTTTATATAGAAGATAACCCGGTCAACCTGCAATTGATCCAGTCTGTATTTTCTGAATACTCTGACATTGTGCTACTGTCCGCGCATGAGGCACTTTTAGGAATTGAAATCGCCAGACATCAAAGCCCGAACTTGATCCTTATGGATATCAACCTTCCTGGGATGAGTGGACTGGAAGCTTTTAAAAAGTTGCAGACTTGGGAAGAAACCAAAAACATACCTGTTATTGGTGTCAGCGCAAATGCCATGCAGGAAGATATTAAAAGTGCCATTTCTGCGGGCATGCATTCATATATAACCAAGCCTATAAATGTCCCTAAGCTCCTGAACATCGTACTGGATATCAAGAAAGATAAAAAATGATATAATTTACAAGAAATTTATTAGATACTAAATTTCTTGAACGAAGTCATTAAGAGTTTTAAAAACAGTCAATGGTTTTCAAGGTTGCCTGAATTATCTGAATTCAAAAAAATCATCAAAAATGGGCTATCAGGTGCCAAGGTATTGCTTTTGATTCTCATCAGTTGGTCTCCGAATGCCTTCGCAGACTCTGCGAATCTCGAAACCGGGCGCGATATTTTCTACAAGCATTGCAAAGCCTGCCACGGAGACAAAGGCAATGGTCAAACCTTTGCCGCGAATGTACTGAATCCACCGCCAAAAAATTTCACTGTCGAAAAATCAAAAAAAGAACTGACCGAAGAACGCATGATCCACTCCGTCACAAAAGGCCGGAAAGGCACCGCCATGATGCCCTGGGAATCGAACCTGACGAAAATAGAAATTCTCTCTGTGGTGCATTACATCCGCAAAGAACTGATGAAACTCGAACCATCAGGAAAGTAAACATTTTATCCTCTGTCATCAACCTCCTCAGACCGTGCTTGAGTCTTTGGGTATAAAAATCACAAGCACCTCAAGCCGAGACAACTATTGCCTGCCAGAAAAAGCCATTGCAGCTGGCCCCGCTCCAAGTGGGGGAGAAAATGATTGCGGATGGGGTATGGAGTCCGGTATGATCCGGGAAACCTAAATTTCGCGGACGTCAGCCATGCATAAAGTTCATTTTGAGAGAGAAAATCGTACCATTCAGGTCGAACCGGGAGAAAACCTTCGGCAAGCGGCCATCCGCAATAAATTCAGTATTTATGCTCATATTCATAAAATTCTGAATTGTCGGGGCCGAGGACTTTGTACCGCCTGCACGGTCCAGATTGTTGCAGGAAACGTGGAGCCCCGCAATGAAACTGAAACAGAAAAGCTGGTTAAAAAGCCCGCAGACTTCCGCATGGCCTGCCAGGTCGCCGTCAATGACGATCTGGTCGTCAAAACCCACCCCTGAAGCAGTATTTTATCCCCCAAAACTATTTGACAACAAAAGCCAAACGTCACAGAATGTTGTATGTCTCCACTTGCAAAAGAACAGTTAGACGAGATTCATCGTCATGCAGTTGAGGAATACCCTTTTGAGTGTTGTGGCATAGTAATCGGGAAAGTTGGTCAAAACGATCAGGACATTCTTTTTCGATGCACCAACATTCAAAACAAGCTCCATGAAAAGGACCCCGAAACATTTGTCCGGGATGCCCGCACGGCATATAATATTGATCCTATGGAGTTGATGAAAATTTTAAAGGAAGTCGAGTCAAAACAACTTCCCATCAAGGTTTTCTATCATTCTCATCCCGAGCATGATGCCTATTTCTCGGAGGAAGATTCGAGAATGGCATTGTTTGACGGGGAACCGAATTATCCGGAAGCCAGCTATCTGGTGGTTTCCGTTTATGATAAAAAAATCCGGGACCAAGCCATGTTCAACTGGAATCCGGAAGCAAAAACTTTTGATCGGGCTCCGGGTTAATTCCGGAGTTCGCTATCACAACATATTATTAGGGAGAAAATCCTTTATGGCTCTGCTCATCAATGAAGATTGCGTGAACTGCGGTGTCTGCGAACCTGAATGTCCCAATGAGGCGATCTCAGAAGGAGATGACATTTTTGTAATTGAATGGGAACGTTGCACGGAATGCATAGGGTGGTATGAAGAAGCTCAATGTGTAGAAGTTTGTCCTGTTGACTGCATTCCTAAAGATCCCGAACACGTAGAAACAAAAGAACAACTTCTTGAGAAAAAAGAAGCGCTGGTAAACGGCGGCTAACCACTAGGCGTGGGCCTACTGCGATAGCGTTAACAGGCTGGCAATAGCTGTCTCGGCTTAATAAGTCCTCCCCCCTGAAAGGGGGTTAGAAATAAAGTAATCTCAAAAAAAAAGGATCCAATGAGAGAAGAAGTCGAAGAGGTGCTGGAAAGTGTGCGGCCCATGCTCATTGCGGATGGGGGCAATGTTGAGTTGGTGGATATTGATGACGGGGTTGTAAAAGTAAGGCTCGTGGGTGCCTGCGTTTCCTGCTCCAGCTCCACCATGACCCTGAAGATGGGCATTGAGAAAGCCTTGAAAAAAGCAATCCCGATGGTACGTTGCGTCGAAGCGGTAGACTAGACTCTCCTCTTTTCGAATTTGCCGGGCATGTTTTATACGAAACTTTAATCCCCGATCTTGCCCCATCCAAAACAGAGCATTTATGAGCTTCAATAAAAAAACCATATTACTTTACCATCTGGTATCTGTCTATGTTGTGCTGCTGCTTTCTTCAACCCTTGCCACAGCAGAACCAACCATACCCGCACCAGACTTCACCCTCAAATCACTCAACGGAGAAGAAGTCAGCCTTAGCCAGCAAAGAGGAAAATACGTTCTGGTTAATTTCTGGGCGACCTGGTGTGGACCCTGCAAAGTAGAAATGCCTTCACTGGAAATTCTGCACCAGCGTTTCAAATCGAGAAATTTTTCTCTGCTTGCCGTCTCCAACGATATGTTTGGCGCGCAGATTGTGAAACCTTTTATCAAAGCCAATAATCTCACATTTCCCGTCCTGCTCGACCAGCAATTGCAAGCCAGCAATAAGTATGGAGTGGTCAGTCTTCCTACCACTTTCATGATAGACCCGGAAGGCAATATCATCGGTGAATTAAGAGGGGCGGAAGACTGGGCCAGCCCGGACAACATCCTGTACTTTGAAAACCTTTTGGCGAACTAAATCCGTTGTCCATGCAAAATGTTCTATCTAAAAAAAACCTGTGCTTTGGCCTGTTCTCCTGTTTTGCAAAAGGAGTTGTGCTATTCGCCTTTCTCTTACTAGGCCCGCATGAAGGATGGAGCCAGGCCGAGCACGATCATTCCCTTGAAGGGGATATGGTTTATATTCCGCCCGGCCCTTTTTTGTTCGGCACTGATAAAAAAGACGAAGCCGCCGAAGCGCTTTCCATAGGTATCCCAAAACCCTGGTATGCCGACGAAACTCCACAGCAAAAGATTTTTCTCAAGGGATACTATATTGACCGCTATGAGGTCACCCACAAACGCTACAAAAAATACATTGATGATCTGGGAGCCGTCCCACCCACAAACTGGCAGGGCACTAATTTCCCGAAAGGTAAAGATGATGAACCGGTAACCTACGTCAGCTGGTTTGATGCAGCAAACTTCTGCCAATGGGCGAAAAAAAAATTACCCACAGAAAAATTATGGGAGCGGGCCGCAAGGGGTAAAGAAGGTTATCAATATCCCTGGGGAAATGCCTTTCAAGAAAAATGGGCAAACCTTGCGGATCGACCCGGCAGCAAAAACAAACCGGTAAAGGTGGGTTCTTTTCCCAAAAGCGTCAGCCCCGAAGGGGTTCATGACTTGATCGGCAATGTGTGGGAATGGGTGAATGACGATTATCAACCCTACAAGGGAAGCACCTATCAAAGTGACTATTATCAGGCTGGATTAAAAATTCTGCGCGGCCATTCCGCCAGCGATATCGGACATTTTCCCGGCGCCCTGTACGATCAGGCCATCATGAAGTTTGCCCGTAGCGGTTACCGGCAATACTCCAGTGCCGATGAGCCTGCACCAGATGTAGGGTTTCGATGTGTCAGCACAAGCCAGCCTGCTGTTATGAAAGCAACGACTGCGGCTTTCGCGAAAACCAGCACGGCTTTCTCAACGCCTTCAAAATCTTCTTCACCTGCGAAACAACCTGCGGTCGCAAAGTCTGCACCTCTGAACCCTTTTCAACCCAAACCCAATCTGCCTGAATCTGGAATCATCGCTCTGACTTTACTGGCTTTTATTGCAGGAGTATTCAGCTTCTTATCACCCTGCACATTACCCATTCTTCCGGCTTATTTTGCGGTGACCGCACAATCCGATCGAGCGCGTATGGGTCTCATGTCTCTGGCTTTCTTTTTCGGGCTAGCGTCCTTGTTTGTGGCAATGGGCGCCTCTGCCAGTGCGTTGGGCCAAATCCTTAGAGATTATATGTTCCAAATCACTCAAATCGGCGGTGGCATCGTGGGAGTTTTTGGTGTCATGACCCTTTTCGGAAAAGGTTTTTCGGGAGCCAGCTTTCAAGGCAAACCCGCCTCAACGTTTATAGGATATTTTTTGTTTGGCGCAACCTTCGCTTTAGGATGGACTCCCTGCGTAGGACCCATCCTGTCCAGCATTCTCATGCTGGCGGCTTCAGAAAAAACTGTTTCACAAGGAATGCTCCTACTCTTCTTTTATGCGGTGGGACTAGGACTTCCTCTCATCGCCATAGCTACTGTATGCGGCAACCTTCCCAAAGACGGTTTATTCTGGACTCTACTTCGCGGCAAAGGATGGGATTTAACTGTAGGAGGAAAGACTTTTTTCCTGCATACCACCAACCTGTTCAGTGGCATCCTGTTAATCGCGCTGGGCATCGTTCTCGCAACGGGTTATATGACTTATATCAATAGCCTTATACCTATAGAAGTTCAGCTCTGGTTCAGCCAGTTCGAAGAAACTGTTTTACACTGGTTCCAATAAGTAAGATAAGTCATTGAACAGGAGAATCGTTATTTGCTAGAATACAGGCTGGTAGATGATGATTTCATTTGGGGAAATTATGCACTGGATCTCTAAAATTCTAATCGTGTTGCTGATGGCTCTTCCGGCCTGTTCGGGAGTGGACTCCGTCACCAAAAAACGCTGGAGCAATTCCGAAAACACCATCTCCATCGTGGACATGACATCGAAAGATTTTCGTCTCATGGATGCAGGCTCGAAACTACAAGGGGCCATTGAAGAACACCTTGAGATGACCGGCTATATTCTGGCCGGGAAAAACGCCCGCTATCACTTGAAATATAAAGTTATGGAATTCGATGAAGGCAATCGAATGGCTCGAATAGCAACCATGGGCATGTCCGAATCAGCAAAAGCCCAGCTTCGTGTCAAAGCCGCACTTTACGATAACGGAAATATGGTTGGTGCCTGGGAAGTCGACTCCTGGGTATCAGGTGGAATCACCGGCGGCTCCGAAGACAACCTTTATGAAACTTCTGCCAAGCAAATCGCCGAGCACTTGAGAGGCGATTATTAAGCAGTACTTCATCCCCCTCCTACAAATCTCCAGCACAACGAAACCCGATAAAATTCAACCTCTCTTCGGGGCCCATCCAATTGCGAAACCAAGCAGGTGAAAACTTGATAGTGAGATGGGACTGCAGTAATCCCCCACGAAGAATTTTGAATTTGCCCTCTCGTCCTACAGGCGTGTAATCATCCGTCGTCCACTCCCAAACATTATGGCCCATGCCATAAACCCCATAAGGACTGATCCAGTTCGGCCTTTTATCCACCGGTTCCGGCATGAAACCCGAGAATCCGTTATTGGGATGATCAATATAAATTTTCCAGGGCCATTTGCGTCCATCTGTACCCCGTGCTGCTTTCTCCCATTCTATTTCGCTGGGCAAACGCTTACCTTCTGCCTGGCAAAAAGACTCCGCCTCGGCATAGGTCACTGAAGCCACCGGCCAACGAGCTCTTTTGGGATGGAAAGAATGCTCCGGTCTGAATTTTTTATAGTCCTCGTGGCTCACCTCATACAGGTCGATCAGATAGGCACCGGTCTTCACTAATTTTCCACCCTGAGTTCCCGGTTCCTCGGCATCTCCCATAATGAACTCTCCCGCCGGGATGTAGACCATTCCGACAGGAACAACAGTCCCCGCAGGAACCTTCACAGAAATCTGTTTAACACTTCGAGAGTCGCAAGAAGACAGGAAAGATAAAAGAAGAAAAAGGCAGGCTATACAAACGTGACACTTCACAACTACACACCCTTTTTTTTGCCGGGCCGTTCATCGAAAAAGTGGAACACTTCCCCGCCGTTGATCGGCAAAGGTTTTTTGTCGAAGTCCAAGGGATGGTCGACACCCGGCTGAATGGTGCCATCCACCGAATAGGGACCGTTACTTGCCCAGTAATTGCGTTTTTGGGAATCGAGAAACTTGATGCTGGTGATGTATTTGATATTTTTATATCCGTACTTGAAAGGCATGATCAACCTTAGAGGGAAACCATGATCTCTGCTTAACGGCTGGCCGTCCATACGCAGGACAAAGAGGACACGCGGCTGGAGCAACTCTTCCAGTGCAAAACTTTCGTAATAGGAATCGGCAGACTGGATATAAACAAACTTAGCGGATGGATCAGGTTGAACCTGTTTCAGAAGTTCTTCGAACCGAAACCCTTCCCACCTGGCTTTCGCGGACCAGCATTCAACGCACTTAAGACGCGAAACCTGGGAATGCATTTTTAAACCAAACAAATCCTCATAAGCCAAGCCGATGGGATTTTTAACCATTCCCCCAATCGCCAATCCCCAGTTTTGCATATCCACACCGAGAAATGGATTTGCGCTGCGTATATGGAAACCGGGAATATCCCGGTTCTGGACGTATTGTTTGGGAATATTTTTATCGTTACGGAAGTCGTCAGCCCAGCCAATTTTTTTTGGCATCAACGCCGACAAGGTGGTGAGGGAAAATATTTTCAGAAAATGCCTGCGATCAAACTTAAAAGGGTCCATACCTTTCCCTTAATCAGCGCAACCCTAAAACGTCCTGCATATCATAAACGCCGTTGGGCTGACCTAAAATCCATTGCGCGGCACGAACAGAGCCTCGGGCAAAAGTTTCCCGACTCTGAGCGCGGTGGAACACTTCGATATTCTCACCCATACCGCCGAACAAAACACGATGTTCACCGATGATGTCTCCCGCTCTCAAAGTGTGAATACCAATTTCCTTCGGAGTACGCACGGCTATGCCTTTTCTTCCGTAGACACCCACCTCTTCGAGGTTTCTTCCCAGAGAATCGGCAACGATTTCTGAAATACGCACAGCGGTACCACTCGGCGCATCCTTTTTAAACTTATGGTGCGCCTCAACGATTTCCACATCATAGGCATCGCCCAATTCCCGTGCTGCATCTGCAACCAGTTTGAACAACACGTTAACACCAATGCTCATATTAGGAGCCACCACACAGGGAATTTTTTTGCCGATCTGTTCGATTTCTTCGCGTTGTTCCGGGGAAAATCCAGTCGTACCCACCACCACAGCTTTACCTTTTTCGGCACAGACGTTCAAAGTTTCCATGCTGGATTCGGGAGTGGTGAAATCAATCACAACATTGCAATTTTCTAGAGCGGTTGCCAGATTATCAGCAACAGCAATACCTTTGTTGCCAATCCCGGTAACTTCTCCTGCATCTTTCCCCAGGTTTGAGCTTCCGGCCTGCTCGGTTCCCCCGCCCAGGTCAACACCCTCAGTATCTTCAATGCACCCGGCAATGGTCTTTCCCATACGCCCGGCAATGCCAATCACAAGAATCTTCGTCAATGTTCTTCCTCAGTTCAATAATTATATTTTTCGAGTCGCAATCTCAGGGAAAATACTACAACAGTTGGTAGGTTTCCAGCACAGCTTTCAATTGAGACAGGTGTTCTTCTGTAGGCGCACACAATGGCAGACGGAACTCATTTTCGATTCGTCCCATGAGTGCCAAGGCCGCTTTAACAGGGATGGGATTGGTCTCAATGAACATGATATCGTTCAACGCCAACAACTCATAGTGCAGTTCTTTTGCTTTATCTACATCCCCTTCCCGGGCAGCTCTACACATTTTGGCACACTTGTCAGGAACCAGGTTAGCCGTCACTGAAATTGCCCCCTTGCCACCTATTGCAAGAATCGGCCATGTCAACGCATCCTCACCCGATATCACTTCAAAGGCCGGTCCACAGGAATCAATGATTTCGCTGACCTGCACCAGAGAACCGGAAGCTTCTTTAATACCAACAATATTCCGCACGGAACTCAAACGTGCAACGGTGCTCGATTCCATATTGATGGAGGTGCGGCTGGGAACATTATAAAGAATGATGGGTAGATCGGTCTCTTTCGCAACAGCAGAAAAATGCTGGAATAATCCCTCTTGAGTCGGTTTGTTGTAATAGGGCGTGATCAGCAAGGCTCCATCCGCGCCAATTTTCTGTGCACGTTGGGTTAACTCTATCGCCTCATGAGTGGCATTCGACCCAGTGCCCGCAAGGACAGGAATATGGCCTTTACAGGTTTCAACAGCGATGCGAATCACTTCTTCATGCTCCGCATGAGTCAAAGTAGCCGATTCGCCAGTGGTACCACACGGCACGATACCGTTGGTTCCATTTTCTATATGGAACTCGATCAATCCACGTAGAGCCGAGGCATCTACTTTTCCGTTGCTGAACGGAGTAACTATGGCAACAAACGATCCTTCAAACATGGGAACCTGATATAGAGGTTAATATTCTACTAGCGTACCTTCAAAAGCTATGCGAGCAGGCCCTTCAAGATAGACCCCCGAATCAGCCTTACCATTGGTCACTTCAAAATCCACTTTCAAAATGTCTCCGCCCTGCGTTTCAACTTCAACGGGAGGCTGAACCATTTCTTTGTAATAAGATAACAAGGCCGATGCAACCACACCTGTTCCGCAAGCCAGGGTCTCGTCTTCCACTCCGCGCTCGTAAGTACGAATTTTAAGTGTATGGTCACCGGTTTTTTCCACAAAGTCCACATTGGTCCCAGCCGGAGCAAATGCCTCATGAAAACGGACACCATGACCGGCTTCTTTCACATTCACATCCGCAACATTATCAGAGTAAATGATAGCGTGCGGCACACCGGTGTTGAGACTGTCTACCTGGTATTGTTTTCCATTCAGAGTAACTGCAATATCCTGCTGTAAATTTTCAGGTGCCGTGAGCTTGACTTTCACAGTAGCATCATTGACTTCCGCTCCAACGATTCCCGCCAGTGTTTCTAAAGTCAATTTGGCGGGAGCAATTTTCTTCTCTACCGCATAGCGGGCCACGCAACGACCACCATTGCCACACATCTCGGCAGAGGAACCATCTTCATTATAAAAATCCCATTTAATATCAGCTTGGTCCGAGTTCTCGACAAAGATCACCCCATCCGCACCAATAGACATCTTGCGGTCACACACGCGGCGGACAAAATCGCGCTTTTTCTCATCATCCAATACCGGCACCCGATTATCAATGATGATGAAATCGTTGCCGCTACCACTCATTTTCGTGAATTGAATCGCCATAACCAAACCTGTCTTTAAAATATAGTGTTCCTTCTAAGATGCCGAATGGCCCTTGAAGGTTGCAAACCAGCCTAAACAAACCCCTTACCCTATTACCAGCCTGTCATAGGTGACGAGATTCTAACACACCATCTGGCGAGTCGCCAGCCCACCCGACCTGAAGCCAACACACATTAACACAAGCCTGCCCTCCCAACACCAATCCATACAAAAAAAGAAAAATGTTCCTAATTCGGATAAAATCCTCCCCCAAAAAAACATAGAGATGACCCAAAAAAGCCTTATTTAACCAAATTATCCCCTTGACGATTATTCAGCATATCTATAATATTCGGATATTCAATAAATTATATGGAATTCGGAATTTTTATGGGCTTGTTCATTCCCCTGCCTTTTTCAAATTCCTCAACCCAAGGAGGTCCGAATATGGAACAGCAACGAATCCTATTGATTAACTTCAAAACCGAGCTCGCCAGATTAGCAGCAGACATTCTTGAAGGGAACAACTTTGAAGTTACGAATGTAGAAAGTCTGGAAAAGATAACAAAGATACGTCCAAAAAATTTTCTGCGCAATCCTGATCGACTGTTCAAGCTGCAATCACTCCTATAAGTCACAAGTCACTCCCCTGAAAAAAACTACTGACACACCCATAATTGCCGCTGTTGATCATGCCTGCACAAGAAAAGCCGAGCTATTTCTACACGGGGCTGATGACTACATCACAACACCCCTCATTCCTGAAGAACTTCTAGTAAGAATAAAGTCACAAACCTTAATCCGTTTTTTCAATCAACAAGACGTCTCTGCTGGTTTAAAGAATAGATTGCTGTTCGATAGCTTATCGACAGGAAGCTCTTCCGATGACCAGATACTGATCAAAAAAGCCTGCAACTATTTATTAGACGACCTCACCACCCACACCAGTCTCAACAAACTTTCCCGTCTTTTGAATACAAACCGCAACAATCTTTCCCGCTTATTTAAAAACGAGTTTGGGATGGGAGCATTTTCCTGGATCAGGGAACAGCGAATGATGAAGGCGGCCAACCTTCTAGCTTTCACAAATATGACCGTCACAAACATCTGCCATGAAGTGGGTTATGAAGATTCCAATAACTTCTCCACTTCGTTCAAGAAGTTTTTTGGTGTGCCTCCAAAGCAATACAGAAAGGAAATGACGGGATCAAAGAGATGCGTGACGGGACCAAAGGTACGCAGGAAGTAATTCCAATATCCTTTCTTCCGTGATCACAACTTTATCAATCCTTTTATTATTTCAAAATTCTTGGAGAACAAAGCAATGGCATTAAAAAGTCTCAAAGTGAAAAAGTTTTTATCGCTGACACTTGCATTCGCTGTCCTCATAGGGCTCGTTTCGATCCGCTCAGCGCATGCGCAAGACTGTCGTCAACTGCAAAGCGTGATCAACTCAGCCGACCCGTTCCTTAACACTGGCATGGCCGGTCACATAAACAAACATATCTTTGCGGCACAGGCACCTCATCTTGTCAACAATAGCGCACTGGGTGCCACAATGTACCGAACTATTCCTAACTGGAATAGCCTATGGGGGTCATACAGAAACGCAAACATTGTAAACCCTCCACAGTGCCCAGTCCTTGGAACCGTTAATCCTTTTCATGACGACATAGCCCCTAATGCTTTACCGGCGAGAGGGCAGGTTGATGGACATGACTGTACTGCTGTCGATGGAAACAACCATACTCAGTGCGAAACCCTTGCCAATCAGTTTGTACCCAGCAACTACCGATTTGTTTTCGCCTGGCGAGGAGGGCAATGGATCATCCTCACGGCATACCCGCGACACTAGGATTAGTAGCACGATCAGAAAAGCATGAATAAGGTCTCTGATCTCTGTTATTCGGCAATCATAACTTTATTAAAAAATAATCACTAAAAATTCAAGGAGAATATAAAAATGGCTACTCAAAAAATCAAACTAAATTTTATCAACAAATCCAAAGACACCAACAACAGTTCCGTCGTTGTCTTCCAAAAAAATGTTGCAGAGAGCTTTGACGAGATTGCCGTTGCGTGGAAGATCATTGAGAACTGCGGACGTCTTGACAATCACCCGTTCACATTTTCATTAGACTTTAAAGTCAGCTGTGAAGATTCATATGGAAACTTCACTCCGGCAAAAGTCGCCTACAACGGTCAGTCCTATGAAATGGTCAAGGATTCCTCAGGGCATATCCTGAAACTTTCCGATACTCCCGCCACCAACCCGAATGAAGTGGAAATCAGAAACAGCATGGAAACCGGAGCAATCAATGGCGACATCATTCGGGATGGAAGAATCATCTCCACAAAAACCAATATTGCCCCGGGACAAAAAGCTGTATTTCAGTTTCAGCCTACGATCTGGATCGGGACAATTTCGCAAGTAGAAGAAGGTGAGGTCATGAATTCAGCAATCATTCAGACTGTAAATCGAGAACTTCCCCTCTATGGCATCAGCAGTGCCGACATCGTCATGACAGGAGGTGGTCCGGGCAAAGACTCCACTCCCTTTGTGTTTAACCTGGAAAATGTCAACAAATAAGCCCCTGCCGACTGGTGGGCAGGCTTTGCCCCACCCACCTGACCCCAGAGTTCTTGTTTCGTAGTTCAAACTTTATCCATATTTTTATTAAACTTTCAAGTTCAAGGAGAACTTAATCATGGCTACTCAAAAAATAAAATTAAACTTCATCAACCGATCCAAAGACACCAACAACAGTTCCGTCGTGGTTTTTCAAAAAAATGTCGCAGAAAGCTTTGACGAGCTGGCTGTTGCATGGAGGGTCATTGAAAACTGCGGACGTTTGGATAACCACCCGTTCACCTTTTCATTAGACTTTAAAGTAAGTGCAGCAGATTCTTATGGAAATTTTACCCCCTCCAAGGTGGCCTACAACGGGCAATCCTATGAAATGGTCAAGGATGCATCAGGAAATGTTCTGAAGCTTTCCGATAAACCCGCCACCAATCCAAATGAAGTGGAAATCAGAAACAGCATGGAAACCGGAGCCGTGGACGGAAATATTATCCGAGATGGAAAGGTGATCGCCTCTAAAACCACGATTGCACCCGGACAGAAAGCAGTTTTTCAGTTTCAGCCCACGATCTGGATCGGAGCGGTTTCACAAATCGTCGAAGGCGATGTGATGAACTCAGCAATCATCCAGACTGTTAACCGGGAACTTCCCCTCTATGGCATCAGCAGTGCAGACATTGTCATGACAGGTGGCGGTCCGGACAAGGCCTCCACTCCCTTTGTATTTAATCTGGAAAACATTAACAAAGCCAGATAAGCAGCTTCACGTGGGTGGGCAGGCTTCGTCCTGCCCGCCTCACCTTCAACTCAATAACAAAGACGGTTTTGGGGTGCAAGTCCTGGCAATTAATGCGACCCATCCTCGCCACAAGCGCCTATGCACTGTGCCCCAAAACTTTCAACAGAAGTAACAAAAAGAATAATTATTCCAACAGAGTCAAGTTAGCCAATATTTATCGGGCAAAAGTTTTTCCCGAAGGACGGGTTCTTGCGGATACAAGCTTTTCGGGAAAGACATAAAGGTAAACATATATCTCGATGTAGAAGGGGCACCCACCTGGCACAGGTATCTCGACGAACAAGCTGTTTACGTTTCCTCCAGGATGCAAACCGCAACTTCAAAGAGCCGCCTGACGCATAACTTTCAAGCCCGCTGGTTCCCTGCAGATCACTCAGGTTTTCCATATGCCCCTTCTACTTCGTCATCTTATTAGAAAGGAGAATTTAATAATGGCTGTAAAAAAAACCAAATTAAACTTCATTAAAAAATCCAACGATAACCACAACAGCACTATTGTGATTTTCCAAAAAAATGTCGCGGAAAGTTTCGATGAGACTGCCGTTGCCTGGACTGTCATTAAAAATCCCAAACAACTGATCAAGTATTCATTTCTTTATCCTTCACATTTCAAGGTGCAAGCTTCCGATCCTGACGGAAACCCCACCTGTACCATGACGGCCTGTGAGGGACAGTCTTTTGAACTGGCCGCTGAAAAATCAGAAAACTGTTTAAAACTTTCCAGCATACCGGCAATCAACAAAAAAGACGTAGAGATTAAAAATAGCCTGGAAACCGGGGCCATCAGCGGGTATGCCCTCAGAGATGAAAAAATTCTTGCCGCAAAAAGCGGCATTGCTCCCGGACAAAAAGCTGTTTTCCAATTTCCGCCCACTATCTGGGTAGGAGCTGTATCACAAGTTGAAGAAGGTGACGTTATGAAATCAGCCGTCATCCAATCCATCAACAAAGAGCTTCCTATTGAGAATCTTAGCAGTGCTGACATTGTCATGACAGGCGGTGGCCCAGGCGCGGCTTCCACCCCTGTCACCTTTAATTTGGAAAATCAGAAAAAATAATTTTTTATGAGGCTCGACCTGCCATCAGAATTTATTTTAATTTGCCCTGCCTGATTTATTTTTGGCATGCCTCTGTGAAGCATAGGATGTTCTTCCTCCTTAGTCCCGTGCTTTGCAGAGGTAATGCTAAATATACATTAACAAACTCCTACGATGTCCCCCCTAACCTCCCAGACAGAGAAGAAGCGGGCAAGATCACATCTTGCCAAGATAACTCTTCGTTCACCAAAAGAATTATAACCAGCTGGGGCACGCTTGGTGACCGGCTAGACTTTCCAGCCTTTAGCGGTACTGAGTTTCAGGAGTGCGGGCAGGAAAGTGATGGACGCAATGAGACAATTGAACACACCCAGAGTCAGCACCATGCCCAGGCTGAACACACCATAATGGTTGGCCACCATCATGCTGCCGAACCCGATCATGGTAGTGAGGGAACTGAGGAGAACGGCTTGGCCGGTGCTTTTCCCTAGTATAGTGGCGTGCTTGTCTTCTTCCTCACGGTAGCGATGGGTGATGTGAATGCCATTGACGACACCGATGCCAAGAATGAGCGGCAGGATGACGAGGTTTGCCATGTTCAGCTTCAGTCCAATCAGTTCCATAACGCCAACTGTCCAGATGGACCCGACCAGCACTGGAAGCAAAACAAAAAAAACGGTACGCAAATTTCGGAATAGAAAAAAAACATAAATAATGATCGCGGTCATGGCATAGAGACCGCCATTGACATAACCTTCCGTCATCAACCGGGTGGACTCGAACATATGTATTGCGGTGCCTGTGACATTGAGGTCCACCGACCTGAGATCATTCAGATATTTTTGCCGTTCATCCAAATCCCAGACATCCACGCTGGGGAAAATATGTGCCACGTATTTGCCCTTTTGCGAGATATATCGTTTTCTCAGGGTTTCGGGGATTTCTTCCAGCTTAACCAGTTTCACATCGGCATTGGCTTTGAGTTCTTCCATGAGGTTGCGATAATCTGTGAACAGTAATTCGGAAAAATTACGCAATCTTTTTTCTGCCAAATCGGGTTCCACCTTCTGGCTTTGTTCCAGAAAATTTCTGACACGGTTTCCTGCCACTTGAACAGGATCGAGCTCGTCTTCCTCTCGGCCTTGTAGTTTGAATTGAATACCTTTGAGTGTTTTGTTCATAGCTTTCCAGGAAAAGTCGACATCTTCCGGTTCCACTTCCAGATCCATTAAAAGAGGAGCGAGGTTTTCCCGAATTATTTGCGCGTTTTCTTCCTGATTATCCGGTATCACTGCCGAGATGCTTTCAACCCGGGCCACGGTTGGCAAGGCTTTGAGTTGTCTCTCTTTTTCCTGAATCTCTTTCAAAGAGTCGGCCAGCATGGCCGCAGACCAGGCGGACCTCCCGGCACTTTCAAGAATTTTCATTTCATATTGAACCGCTTCCGTTCCCTTAGCCTGCAAGTTAAGCAGGTTGTAGTCAAAACGTAGTCCTTTCAATGACAGGGAAGCAATGAGAACCAGAACGGTACACACTCCGATGATGAGATAATAATGATCGAACAGTTTATCGATCCACCCTCTTTGTGCAGCGGTCGTGGATTTTGTTTGCAAGTAACTCGGCTTGCGCCATTTTTCTTCCACTGTGATCAGAGCCGGTAGCACCAGGAGCATGGAGACCATGCAGAAAAGAATTCCCCATCCGGCTATCCATCCTAACTCCACAATACCGATGAAGTCAGTGAGCACCATGGCACCAAAAGCGATGGCCGTGGTGATGGCACCGGCGAAATTTCCCTTTCCCGTTCCCTGTAGAGTTTTTTGCAGGGCAGGTAGAATTTCATTACCTTGTTGTCGTTCCTCCTTAAAACGTCCGAGAATATGGATTCCAAAATCTATGCCCAGCCCAATCAGGATAGTGGTGAACACAACAGAAAGAATATTCAAGTGCCCGATTGTCAAGGCAGTGAATCCCATGGTCCAACTCAAACCAAGCAGAAGGCAAAACACCGCCAGAAGTGGCTTGACCACTCCCTGGTAGGCGATGATGAAGAGCAGAGCAACCCCTATTAAAGCAATTTTGGATGCGGTTTCGACATCAGACTGAGTGGTCACCATTTCATCGCTGGATATCACATCTTCACCGGTGAGACCGACTGTTACACCGGGGAAGTCTATACGGGTTTCGGCTATGACCTGGCGGGCCTGCTCCACGGCATCTTTGTATCCCGTGAAACTAGTTTCATCATCGTTGGGGACGATCAGAATAAAAAGCAGCTCTCCATTTTTAGAGACCATATACCCTTGTTCGCGCAGAGATTCGTCACCACCCTTGAACAATGCCTGCCAGGGAGAGCGATAACTGGTTTCACCTTTCAGGAACCGGGTCATTTCTTCCAGAAGCCGGATCAAAAGGTTGAGGTCGGCTTCTTTTTCATTTTCTTCTTTGCTTTCTTCTTCTCCGCCTAAAAAATCGGTCAACAGGGAATCAACCATACCCGAGCTGATTTCAGCATTGATGCTGGATAAAAGCGGATGGAGTCCAGGTGCGACATTCACCGACTCCAGAAAATCTTGATGGTCTTCCAGCTTGCGGATCAGTGATTCTAATTCATCCTGATCAAGGTAAAGCAGGAACCTCGAGCGGAAGTAACTGGTATCGATTTTGTAAACAACTTTAGAGAATAGATGAGGTTGGGCTTGCAGTTTTTTTTCCAGAGCTTCGGCATAACCGGACATATCCGCCGGACTTTCACCTTCCACCACCACAACCATACCGCTCAGGTCTTCAAATTGTGCTCGGTAATTTTTATAAAGTTTGACATAAGGCAGGCCCTTGGCGACGAGATCACCACGCCCCGTTTTGAAGGTGAGTTTTTGCGCAGTCACCCATAAAGAGAGGATAGCTAATATCAGGGATGCGGCAATGACAAGAAGAGAATACCGATAGGCAAAGCGTTCAATGGCAGACAAGAAACGGCTGAGCAAGCCATTAGCAGAGGGGGATGTCATGGGAGCTTATAATTCGATCCGGCGAAACACCGGTGGCCAGTGGGTAGTTACTGGGTTTGCAAGCAAAGATTATCTCGGCCTGCAGAGGTTCTCTGCCCTTTAAAAGCGCATACCCAGGCTGAAGACGTGGGCATTGAGTCCAATATTAGGAATTTGAATTCCGGCATTTGAAACATGAAACAGTCGGTAATTAATGGAATAGGCACCATTTTTCTTGAAGTATTCCAATCCAGCTCCGGCATGAAGCAGGAATTGGAACTCACTGCCCAACTCCCTCTCGGCAACATCTTTCCAGTTGGTCATGGAAAAGCCCGCTCCAAGGAGAATGTTCGGAGCCCATCTTCTTTTTGGACTGAGAAATTTATACTGAACCATCAAAGGAGACCACCCCAGCAGGAACTTGTCATCACGATCGGCAAAAGCGAGACCGGCTTCCATATGATAGAACAATGCCCCTTGATACCAGGAGTCGCCGCCAATCACCCCGGTCAAATTACGCTGCCAGTTAGGGAAAAAGAACGCAAATCCCATGTCCGTACGATTTCGTCCGGGAGGAAGATCAAAGTTATGCCCCCAGCCCAGTTGGGCACCAAAATCGGAACTTCCTTTTTCAAATCTTTGAGAAAAGTTTTCAGCTCCCGCAGTCGACACATTCAACATCAAAAGAATTGCAAGAACAGCCCCAGCTCGTAATATAAATTTCATATCCTATTGTTTCCTAAAGTTTAGAATCCTTTTTACCACAACCCATAAAGGTCGGATTGTAACATAAAAACACCTGATATCCAGTCCATTATTTGCATTTGTCTTCATACCTGTTTGTGCTATAATCGGCCTTTTCTCAAATAAATAAAGGGATTTTCGCTATGATGGGAATAGGTTTTCCAGAGTTAATGATCATTTTGGTCATTATTATGATCATCTTCGGAGCTGGAAAGCTACCGGAAATAGGTAGTGCTTTTGGTAATAGTATCCGGAACTTCAAGAAGTCTATGAAGGAAGCTGAAGAGAATGCAGAAGAACTTCCAGAAGCTACTGATGAGGCAACTGATACAGCAGAAGTTACCGAAGGTGATAGCGATGAACCCAAAACTGATGAGAACCCTGTAGCTTCTACTACCGAGCCAGAAGCCAAATAAGTCACCCCCCTTCTTCCCCTTCCAGGGAGGATTGTTTTTTTACATGGATTCGTCTTGTTTTGACGAATCGCTTTGTATTTAAAAGCATCCTAAAAGGACTGGAATAAAAGGGGGAATTGCAAATCCCGGCGAGTTCTCGTAAAAGAAACGTATGCCCTTTCCCAGCAGAAAATAAAACTGGATTTGCTCTTTTATGTCCTTTACCCAGCAAAAAGAAGATAAAGAAATAGAAGAAGCTCTAGTCAGAGACCTTCAAGCAGGCAATCTTGAGGCCTACGACAAGATAGCTGAGCTTTATCAACAGAAAATTTATGCCCTCAGTTTCAACCTGATGCGCAACCAGATGGATGCACAGGATGTGACTCAGGAGGTTCTCCTGACTCTATTCAGGAAGATCAATACATTTCAGGGAAAGTCGGCGTTTTCAAGTTGGGTTTATCGCATTACCTTAAACGCCAGTTATATGAAACTGAGGAGCAAGAAGAAAGAACCCAA
>JAJDBI010000064.1 GCA_029261435.1 Nitrospinaceae bacterium | reverse complement strand
ATATCTTTAGCCACATCTTTCAGTACCATGGGCTGTAGGTAGGACAAGCCGTCATCAAGAAAATCTTTTTGCAGTTTTACAATACTTTTTCCGACTTTATAGATCGTTTGTCTTCTCTGATCGATGCTTTTAATCAGCCATAAAGCAGACCGGTATTTGTCTTCCAGATACTCCTTTGTTTGACCTTCCTTTGTGGTTTTTAACAGGTTGTGGTAATAAGCGCTGATTTGCAGGTTGGGAACACCCTCATCGTTCAAGGCCACGTCATAGCCTTCATCGGTCTTTACTACCACAAGGTCGGGAACCACATAGTCGACACCTTCGGAACTGAATAAAAGCCCCGGTTTGGGACAAAAACCTTTGATAATTTCCAACGCTTCTAAAACTTCATCTAAACTAATTTTTAATTCCGAGGCAACCTTTTGCAAGTATCTGTCTTCCAGGCGCTCAAGATAGTTTTCAATGAGTATTTTTACATATGGGTTTTTATCTGTAATTGCCTCGGCCTGAAGCATCAGGCATTCTTTCAGAGAACGGGAGGCAACGCCGGTGGGCTCAAAACCCTGTATGATTTTTAGGATCCTTAATACGCTCTCTTCATCAGACTGACTGATGTTAATGATTTCCTGCAGATCGGCACAAAGGTATCCGTCATTTTGAATGTTGCCGATAATGCAGGAACCGATAAACTTGTCAGTTTCAGAATCGACAGTCAAATCCAGTTGCCACATGAGGTGCTCTGCCAAAGTAGCCTCTTTCTTATAAGTGGCTTCTATGGAGGGTTTTTCGGCGTAACTTTCGATTGACATGCCCCGGTCAATATTGTCTTGAAAATAACTATCCCAGTCGATTTCCTGGTCTTGGGGGGTTGTATCTAATTCTGCCTCGGGGGTGATGTCTTCTTTTGCAATGGAGTCTTCCTGATTAGTGTCTTGGTCATTTTCCTCGTCAAGCAAGTCCTCCAAGACAGGATTTTCTATGATCTCCTGCCTTACTAACTGGGCGAGCTCCAGGCGTGCCAATGGCAGGAGCTTGATGGCCTGTTGAAGCATGGGTGTCATGACCAGCTTCTGGCTCATCTTCAGGTTCAAATTCATTTTCATTTCCATGGCCATATATGCTTACTCCCGGCTTAAAACGAAAACTGGTTGCCCAGATAAATCTGTTTCACTTTTTCATCCTGAGCGACATCCATCGGTTTGCCTGACGCGATGATTTGTCCATCGTTGATAATGTAGGCACGATCGGTAATGCTTAAAGTTTCCCGTACATTATGATCGGTGATTAAAACTCCGATGCCTTTTTTTTTCAATTGCGATATTATGGACTGAATATCAGCCACCGCAATTGGGTCGATGCCTGCAAATGGTTCGTCCAGAAGAACAAATACAGGAGATGTTGCCAATGCTCTGCTGATTTCCACTCGCCTGCGTTCTCCACCTGAAAGCGAATAAGCTTTCGAGTCTTTTATATGGAGGATATTGAGCTCTCGAAGAAGCGCACGGGCCTTTTTTTTGCGATCAAAACTTGTGAGCTTCTGAGATTCCAGCACCGCGATGATATTGTCTTCGACCGTCAACTTCCTAAAAACAGAAGGCTCCTGCGGTAAATAACTCACTCCCTTTTTGGCGCGTTGATGCATGGGGAAGTGAGTAACATCTTCGTCATTTAGTAAAACTTTACCTTCATCAGGGCGAGTTAGCCCTACGACCATATAAAAAGTAGTGGTTTTGCCAGCACCATTTGGGCCCAAGAGGCCGACTATCTCACCTTGATTAACTTCAATACTTACTTTCTTGACTACTTTTCGAGTTCGGTATGACTTGACAAGGTTTTCAGTTCTAAGGCCGGCCACTATATTTATTCGGGGAAGGAAGGTTGATTTTTATTGGTCAGCTTAGACTTTTTTTTTTCAGGTTTTTGTTCTTCTTTATCTTTTGGATACATTTTCATTCGTACTCTTTCATTGACCACAAATCGATCTTTTTCCAAAAGAAAAATCATTTCCCGACCTTCAATCATACTATCTTCTTCCCATGCGGTGGCCTTGGGGGTACCCGTTAAAATGATTTTTTGCAACTTGTCTAAATAGACTGCTTTGTCTCCAGTAGCTTTTTTTAATCCTCGGGTAATAAAAACATTGCCGATAGCTACAATCTCATCCGTCTCTTTTTTGTCTTCAGAATTGTAGACCTCCAAGATGTCAGAAGTGATTTTCAAGTCACCTTTGTAACTCACTACATTTCCAGAAAAAATAATTTTTACGCCGCCGTTTTCTGATCGCATTCGGTCAGAGGTGATTTCTAAAGGCTCATTGTCCTTCTTGGTGTTTTTTGACTTCTCAGTTTGAGCTATGGACGGTACAACCATTATTATCCAGGCAATAATAATGATAAATCCTGATCTGAGGCTTTTATTTTTCATGTTGTTTATATTTTTTCAGTTGCTTTTCTTCGGGGTGATGCTTAATCGTTCTTTCAATCCTTCGGCAGGACCGACAAGCTTGACATTGCCATCCAAGCTAACATCTTCAGTTGCTTTTTTATAAATTCCAGAATCAGCGGAAATGACGTATTGCTTGCTTCCGCCCTTATGGAGAGTCATTTCAACATTCTTCAATTTAGTTAAATCTTCCTGATTATCGATTTGGGCCAGATCGGCTTTGAGTTCCCATTCCTTGACACCTTTATTTTCGTGGGTAATCATAAAGTTCTCAATTTCGACATCGACTCCTTTTTCCATCACCTTAAGCTTTACATTTCCAATGTTAATAGAGGTATCCAGGTTTTTGAGGAAGTAGAAGCCAGCCAGCCCAATGACACTGAAGGCCACTAATAATAAAACTCTCCTGACCGTATTAATCATTTAAATGTTTAATTTTTAACACATTAAAAGTTTATGCAAATGGCATACCATAAAACCAATGATTGCATACGAGAGGCTTAAAGTAAAGTAAAAATAGGGAGGGATCTTGGTTCCGGAAAAAACGTGTTGAAGGTGAATTCACGTTCGGAGTCACTGGTAATTTTTATACTAATATCTATTCGATCTTCAATGTTATGAATAAAGTTTTTAGGGTTTTTTGGGGAGCGTAATTTTTCTGCCCATTCAATGATGGTGACTCCCTGATTGAATAAAATTTCCTCAAGTCCTAGAGAATAGATTTCTTCCAGGTTGTCGATCCGGTATAAATCGATATGATAGATCGGTAATTTCCCCTGATACTCGTTGATCAGTGTGAAAGTCGGACTGCGAATATAAGAGCCCTCGTCCAGCCCCACACCGTAACAGATTCCCTGGGTCAGGTGAGTTTTTCCAGCACCTAGATCTCCAAATAGAAGAATAATATCTCCTGGGATCAATGAACTGCCAAGAGATTTCCCTAATTGCAGAGTTTCTTCAGGACTGTGTGTTACTTTTTTCATTTCAGGGAAGTATCCGTTTCAGAGTTTCCGGTAGGCATCTTAACAAATCTCCTGCGATCAAAGTGGTTTGACTTTCATTTTCAGCAAAGTGATCTCCTGCCTGGCCGTGTATATAAGTTCCTGCAATGGAAGCTTGTGAGGCAGATAAACCCTGAGCGATAAATCCGGCAATAATTCCAGTCAATACATCTCCTGATCCACCCGTCGCCATGCCAGCATTTCCTGTGGGATTGATAACTACTGATCCGTCGTCCAATCCAATTAGGCTTGGGGAACCTTTTAATACGAGAGTCAAGGAATGTTCACTGGAAAACTCAGAGGTAGTGGCAATACGGTTTTTTTGAATTTCTTCCGTTGGAATTCCGGTTAACCGGGACATTTCTTTTGGGTGTGGGGTGAGAACGGATTCGGGCGGCAACTCTTTTAACCAATCCTTATGCAACGATATCGCATTCAAAGCATCGGCATCGAGTACCAGCGGACATTTAATCAGCGGCAGGAGTTCACCTGTTAAAGCAACCGTTTCCGGGTCGGTGGAAATGCCGGGTCCTATAGCCACCGCTGACTTTCCCTTGAGAAGATCAAGAATGGATTCTTTTGCTTTCAAGGATAGGGTGCCGTTGGCAGTTTCAGGGAGAGGCACGGTCATCACTTCCATGGGATGCACTTCAAAAGCTTTCTGACTGGAGTTGGGAAGGGCCAACGTGCATAATCCTGCTCCTGCACGCAGAACGGCAAGAGCGGTCAGTCCTGCAGCACCCCCTTTGCCTTTAGACCCTGCCAGTACCAGGGCATGTCCATAACTGCCTTTGTGTGAATTGGGATCGCGCTTTTGGAAATAGGATTTTATATCTCTTTCTTCAGCCAGATGGACCTGAATGGTTTGATCTTCACAGGCCTTTGCTGGAATTCCAATGTCGATGAGTCGGGCTTCACGCATGAAACCCGCTGATGGGTGGAGTAAATGACTTTGTTTCCAGTGGGCAAGGGCAAGGGTCAAGTCGGATTTGACATACGGTCCCATTAACTGGCCGCTATCGGAGTCCATTCCAGAATTTATATCCACCGAGACCACAAATTTTTCGACACTTCCAAACTGATTGATTTTGTCGATGACTTTTTCGAGGAAGCCGGAAACTGGTTTGTTTAACCCTGTTCCGAACACAGCGTCGATGATGATATCGCAGTGGCGTAGTTTGTGATCGTGGCGGTTCAAGTTGTTCAGGTCTATTTCATCAACCTGAACTCCAATGTTCCGGGCAGAGTTGGCGTTGGTTTCAGCAGCCCCCTTTAAGTCCGACAATTTTCCAGCTAACAGAACTCGAACTTCAGATCCGAGGTTAAACAAATGTCGAGCGATGACAAAACCGTCTCCTCCGTTATTTCCTTTACCGCAAAAAATGAAAATTTTTTTAAAGGATAAATCAGAAAAACTCTTTCGAAGTTCGCAGACAACTCCAACACCAGCATTTTCCATAAGAGTGATGCCGGGGATGCCAAAACCTTCAATAGCGTGCTGGTCAATGGCTTGCATTTGTTTTGCTGTGACGACAGGGAGCAATGTTTTTCTCCTGGTACGGCAAGGTAATTAAAATAATATCTAAATCAGGCTACCTGATTATAGTGTCGAAATTAAGAAGTTCTAACACATTTGCTGCTTGTAATCTTGTAACCGCTTGCCTTTTTCATCACGAAAGCGTACCTCCGTTATTTCCATGTTTTGCATTCTATCCAGACGGAAATTGCGAAAATCCTTACGCATTTCGCACCACCCTGAAAGTAGCCATACAGGTCCAAAAAATGCCAGGCATAGTGGGCGCGCTTGTCTGGTCGATGTATGACCATCTTCCCGAGTGTAGTTAAACTCCACCATATTTTTGCTTCGAATTGCCCGGCGAAGCGCAGTAAAGTCAATGGTGATGACAGGTTTTGCTTGTGAAGGTAGTGAAAATAAAAATGTCTCAGCGATTTCTCGCTGTAGATCTTCAGGCAATACGGAGGTTATTTTATCAATAGCCTGGTGCGCTGCCTTGATCAATCCCTTGTCGCCCCAGCTTTCTACCATTTGTGCCCCTAACATTAACGCATCCAGTTCTTCGATATCAAACATCAGTGGACGCACTACATAATCTTTATCCAGCATGTAGCCTACACCAGGCTCCCCGATAATAGGGACGCCTGACGCTCCCAGGTCAGCCATATCACGATACACCGTGCGTATGCTTACCTCCAGTTCCTTGGCAAGCGATTCGGCCGTTACCACCTGTCTACGGGCCTTTAGATATTCGACAATACGGAAAAGTCGGTCTGCTCGGCGCATTAAATCTCCCTGCAAATAATTTGATTGTACAATACTGCCACTCTACTGACAACACGTTGTCAGTAGGGCTGTGGATAATGTTAAACAAGCTCGAAATGCAGCCAGACCTGTTTAACTATTTAAGGAGAAATTTATGAGTCAAGTATTAGATATTGTTCATGAGTATTACCGGGCATTTGAAGAAAAAGATTTTGAGAAGATGCGTTCCCTTCTCGCCGATCAGTACACATTTAAAGGGCCAATGATGCAGTGTAATAGCGCCGATGAATGCATCGAACAAATGAAAGAGTGCAGTTTTGAAGCCCGACACGAAGTGGTTCGAACGATTACCGATGGGAAGCAGGTGGTACTGATTTTTGATTGGACCTGCAGCAAGCCTTTTCAGGGAACCTTTCGAATGTGTGAATATCTTCAGGTGGAAAATGGAAGGATATTTTCAGCTGAATTATTTTTTGACACAGCAAAATTTCCCAAAATGGATAAGAATGCTGCTTAAGCATTTACTGAAAACAAATACTCACCCGTCTTTTTTTAG
>JAJDBI010000063.1 GCA_029261435.1 Nitrospinaceae bacterium | reverse complement strand
TTTTCACTGTTATTGAAAAGTGCATCCTCCTCCGGTGTGGTCCTATCGATTTTTAATCCCCGTCTTTCTACCAGTGGTATCGGGTCAGCATAACCACTTTCCAGAATGCAACCTGCCATATCGGAACGCTTGGCGCAAAGTTCAAGGGTCGGCGCACTCCCTAAAGATCTGCCCATGATACAGACTTTCTCCTTAAACTTGCCGGTTGATTTCAGGCGGTCATAGACTTTATGAGCATCTTCAAGTGAGTTTCTCAGGGTCGGAAATCCGGAACTCCTACCATAACCACGAAAATCAGCAACTATCAACTCGGCTCCCATAGCGTTGAAATGTTCTGCAAGGTTATCGTAATCCGACACAATTTCACCATTGCCATGAAAGAACAGCAAGCTGAACAGAGCATCCGTTGATGGATGCCGGCGCACATGAACCATTATACCGGGCTCAACTTCCACCTCAATATCATCGCTATTTCCAAGTGTGGAAGCAGTATCCTGCCGGGGAAAAAACAAATTTTCGTTAAATGCCTGTGTATCAAAAATTGAATACATAATCCTCACCCAAAAGAGATGGCAGCTAAACCTATAAATAATTCAAATATTCAAAAAAATATCATTACAGGACAGAGCTTTGAAAAAAATTGAATTCCATTTAATTCCATGCCAAAATATGCGCCTCTTAAAGTGACTCTTTAATTACGAAATTTTGACCGGGTATTTTGTCTACCGGGTCTTTCATTTATAACCCTATCTAATAATAAAAGGTGAAGTCTAATGTTAATGGAATTAGCCCCGATTGAAAAGCTGTTTAAGTCCTACGCAAGCATTTGTGATACCGCCCGCAAAAACCTGGGCCGGGATCTCACCATCGTTGAAAAAATCCTTTACACCCATATGGCAACAGACACCGACTATTCTAAACTAGAGCGCGGTGTTTCCAATATTTTTCTCAGCCCCGATCGTGTGGCCATGCAGGACGCAACGGCACAAATGGCTATTCTACAGTTTATCTCTGCAAAAATGCCTAAGGTAGCTGCCCCCACTACTGTACATTGCGATCACTTGATCCAGGCTTATACCGGTGCCATGGCTGACCTTAAAGCCGCAGAAGAGACCAATAAGGAAGTTTATGACTTTCTCCGTTCCGCCGCGATGAAATACGGCATGGGATTCTGGAAACCCGGCTCAGGAATCATCCATCAGGTTGTTTATGAAAACTACGCCTGCCCCGGGACAATGATGATTGGAACCGACTCCCACACCCCCAATGCGGGTGGTATGGGCACCATTGCTATCGGTGTCGGTGGCGCGGATGCCGTCGATGTCATGACCGGCCAACCTTTTATGACCAAGATGCCCAAATTGGTCGGAATTAAATTGACCGGAAAACTGAACGGCTGGACAGCTTCCAAGGATGTCATCCTGAAAGTCGCTACCATGCTGACCGTTAAAGGCGGAACCGGAAAAATAGTCGAATATTTTGGCGAAGGTGCTCGAAGCATGAGTGCCACCGGCAAAGGCACCATCACCAATATGGGTGCTGAAATTGGGGCCACCACCTCCACCTTCGGCTATGACGACATGATGGACCCTTATCTGCGCGCTACCGATCGCGGGCCGATTGCCGACTTGTGTAAACAGTTCGCTGACGACTTACGGTCTGATCCATCTGTAGAAGAAAATCCGGAAAAATACTACGATGAGTATCATGAAATTGATCTCAGCACTCTTGAGCCTCATATTGTTGGACCGCATACACCGGATCTGGGCCGAGCTGTCTCTGCAATGAGTGCTGAAGTGGATGAAAAAGGCTATCCGGAAAAACTTTCAGCCGCTTTGATTGGCTCCTGCACCAACTCCAGTTATGAAGACATGACCCGTGCAGTCAGTCTGGTACGGCAGGCTAAAGCAGCCGGACTGAAAGCTCAGTCCAACCTGATGGTCACACCGGGTTCTGAAACCATTTATCAGACCATTAAACGTGACGGCATTCTGCAGGAATTTGAAGATGTTGGCGGCACCGTTCTGGCAAATGCCTGTGGTCCCTGTATCGGTCAGTGGAAACGAGATGATACGAAGAAAGGCGATAAAAACAGCATCCTCACTTCCTACAATCGTAACTTCGCCAAGCGTAACGATGGCAACCCCGAAACATTGGGTTTCATCAGCAGCCCCGAACTGGTAGTGGCAATGGCGTTTGGTGGGTCCATGAAGTTCAATCCGATGACCGACACCTTGAAAGACAAGGACGGCAACGATTTTAAATTTCAACCGCCAGCCGGAGAGGTTCTACCTCCAAATGGTTACACGCCTCAAGATGCTGGCTATGAAGCACCATCTATGTCTGGAGAGGTCGTTGTAAGTCCGACCAGTGAGCGACTGGCAATTCTTGAGCCTTTCCCAAAACAGGATCCGGTTAAAGACTATCAGGATCTTCCAGTACTGTTCAAGGCCGAGGGTAAATGCACCACAGACCATATCTCTCAGGCAGGCCCATGGTTGAAGTTCCGTGGACATCTGGACAATATCAGTAACAATATGTTCCTCGGTGCGACCAACGCTTTTCATTCTGAGACCGGGCAAGGCAATAACCCGGTAACAGGAGAAGAGAACCAGGAACTCAATAAAATCGCTCGCAACCTGAAAGACTCAGGAATGGGTTGGGTAGCTTTCGCAGATGAAAATGTCGGGGAAGGCTCCAGCCGTGAACATGCAGCCATGGAACCGCGTCATATGGGATGTATGGCATTTGTTGCCAATTCCTACGCCCGTATCTTTGAAGCCAACTTGAAAAAGCAGGCCGTTTTGCCCTTCACGTTTGCAGATAGAGCGGACTACGATAAGGTTCAGGCGAAAGACCGAGTCACCTGTGAAAGTCTCGATCAATTGGCACCGGGTAAGGCGGTGACTCTGAGTATCAAACACGAAGATGGGTCAACCGATTCCATTCAAGTCAACCATACTCTCAATGAAAAAGAGATCGGCTGGTTCAAAGCTGGATCGGCTCTGAACTCTTTGACCGCTTGATAACACAAAATAGTACAATCACCCCCCGGACGGTCACCCGTCCGGGGGTTTTTGTTTCTTTAAGGCACAATCTCAAAGTTCACATTACACTCTCCACCCGTACCAGGAGACTGCGCACTCCCGACAAAAGCACCCGTAGTATTTCCGTAAGCCTTGTTTCCGGTATAAAAGTTCGTCCCGGACGCAAAGTTAATCCCAATGCCGGAATCACTCACCGTGTTGTCCTGAACCACATTCCCATCTCCTGAGACATGGATATTCTGTATCCCGTTCAACGAAAGAGTATTGGATTTTATCAAGACCCTGCCAGTCACAACGATTCCTGCATGAGTAGAACTGTTGCCGGTGTTGTTCAAATACACCGTATTGTCAACAACCATCGAACCATTTGCCGCAGTGATGCCAGACTGGATATTGCTGTAGCAAATATTCCCCTTCACTCTGGCTCCCAGCCCCGCAATGATCCCTATTAAAGTATTGTTATAAACATTATTGTTAACATAGCTGCAACCAGCACCTCCGGTTATCCCTGAACCGCTATTGTTATAGGAATTGTTGTTATTATAAAAATTTCCAGAACCTCCACTCATTCCTGAGCCTGTATTGCTATAAGACGTATTTCGAGAAAAGGTATTTCCGGAAACTCCATTGATACCCGCCCCGGTATTGCCATAAGCCGTATTTCGAGAAAAGGTATTTCCAGAACCTCCGTTGATTCCCGTCCCGATATTGCTGTTCGCTGTATTCCGGTTTGCTGTCGAGGCACTTCCTAAATTGATTCCTCCCCCGTTATTTTTATTAACATTGGATCGTGTCACGCTGTTACCGGTACCGGGGAGGTTCACTCCAAATCCACCGCTGCCAACACCCCCGTTTTCATACACTCTTGACTGCGTCACCACATGGTTGTTGCCTTCGAGATAAATGCCCGATAATCCATTTGAATGGGAACGTATTTTTGAAATCCGGTACCCCGAAGAGGTAGGTGTGGAATTACAAATTCCATGCCCTCCAAAAAATTTAACAGTACCGTTGCGGATAACAATATTTTTATAGTTACCCATGGATATGCCATGACAGGTGCAAACAGCGATACCCGGACCGATCAGGCTGTAACCGTTAAAATCGACGGTGACATCTGAACTGTTGATGGTGATTGCATCCCCGGTGGTTCCAGTGAATACCAGATTGCCGGAAAACACATACGAACCCGGACTGTCGATAGCAAATGGCAGCGCAGAGATAACGATTCGGGTTTCACTTCCTGCCCCTCCGCCACCACCACTACTAACCACTGTCACCGTGCGGGTGACTTGAATCGCTGCATTGCCCGCTGCGTCAGACACGTTGTAGGTGATGGTCTTGGCACCCGGAGTATTAGTATCAATAGGAAGCCCTGTGGGTATGATGTTAACGGTGATGTCACCATCGACATTGTCGCTGGCAGTCGCCCCTGTATCGGTATACGTCGCACCGGTCAATACCGTCTCCGATGCATTGCCGAGCAGGGAAATGACCGGTGGAGTCGTGTCAGTCGGGGCGCCATAAGGTGCGGTCGGTGGAGTGAAGTTCGATGTCCAGCGAGCTATGCCTTTTGTCAGACGCACCTCATCCAAATAACCGGCATAGTACGATGAATCAGAAGCAGCACGACCCAGAAGCAGAGGCTCTGCATTATCAAATAATGCTAAGAGAACTTTCCCAAGTAGACTCCTGCAAACCATTTTTAAAGGCACGAAATGTAGTACCCTGGCGTGTTACAGCAAGATGTTGCCAAGTATTGATATCCACCGAACCAAGAGGTAGATCGCTAGCGATATCCCAAACCAAACCATCAGAGGATGACAAAAACTTCCATGCCGCACCATTCCTAAAAATCAAATATGATGAAATAGTCGTTAACTTTTCTTTGGTCAAAGGCCGCGCGGCACCACTTGTACTCGTCGGATAAGCCCAAAGTTCAATTGTAAAGTCCCGGGTGCCAAATTCAAAATCAGGTGAATCTGGGGCAGTCATATAGTCCCCCGTCCCATCAAAATACAACGACGATCCGCCGAACTTGCTCTGAGCGGTGCTTTGCGTTGCATTTCCAACAGCCGTGACTGGATGATCAGGAGTAGAAGAGTCAGCAATAGCAGTGCCCGTTTCGTCGCCGTGAAGTAAAAGCACGGTGTTCGCATCGGCCCCGGCAAGAGAGGGGGTCAGTAATAAAAACAACAGGAAAAGTTTAACTAGAACCAGATTATATTTCTTCATTCCATCTCCGTAGTAAGAATATTTTTTCGATTCTGAATAGCACTTGTAATATTGGATTGATTAAATTATGCCAATAAATTTTGCGCGTCAAACCTTCTGTACAATGGGACGATTTATCAAACAGTATCGCTCATTCGATAAAATCAGGATTGTGCAACCAGAAAAGAATACAATAAACGGGAAAAAAAAATAAATTAGAAAAAACCTTATATATACGAAGGTGAGGCAATTGGAATCCATACCCTAATCCGAAGGAGGATGAAGTATCCAGCCTTTCTTTTTGCCACTGCGCCAGGTGATGTGTACCCAGTCTCCTTTGCGCTTGTCTATTTTGACGCGGGTTCCCTGTTTCAGGCGGTTGCAGATTTCACCATCAGGCTTGAGGTGAACGGTACGCGATTTAGCCAGTAATAATTCTTCCAAGACAGTATTCTATTTTGGATCGGAGGCAGACTCAGGTTTGATATGGAGGGATTTATTTTTTTTAAACTTGCCTTTTTTCACTAACTTCAAAAGTTCACCGGGTTTTGGCTGGCTCGACTCTTTGCGACCATTCATCACAGAGATATCAAGGTCCTTGCGCCTGTCTCCCATTTCTTTTGTTGCAATACTCTGAAAAGTGTCGCCTTTTTGAACTTCATAGATATCAATATACTTTGGCTCACGACGTTTGTTGTCCCCGCCATGTTTTTGTCCTTCATATTTCAAACCACGAATCTGGTTTAGATATCTATCTCTATAGCTGTTAACCCCTTCCGCCTCATCGCTCATACGCCCGGCCAGAAGACCGGCTTTAACAATCCGATCACGGGTATCAGGATGGCTAGCTTGAAACGAGTGATAGGATTGCCCGGACATGATTTCTTTACGCCGTAAACTTTTTAGAAACCCTGACATGCCAAATGGACTGTAACCCGCTTCCTTACTATTCAATATCCCCTGTTCGTCCGACTCAATTTCTGCTTCACGTCCATAACCCATATTGATTTGCTGGAACATGGCGGTACTGACTGTGAGCCATTGTCCTGCGTTCTCGGGACTTGCAATGGCTCCACCCACAGCCAGGATTTGTGCTCCTATACTGCGCACCATCTGCTTGGCACCATGATGAAATATGATATGTCCGATTTCATGACCCAATACTCCGGCAAGTTCTGCCTCACTGTTTACCATCGCCAGCAGCCCAAGCGTCACATACACATAACCACCGGGCAATGCAAATGCGTTGATCTCAGAGCTGTCTACAATGCGAAAATAATAGCGCGGAAAAACCTTGTCAGAAAGTTTGGATACAAGGTTTTGACCAATTTTATTGACGTATAACTGGAGTTCTTTATTTTGATAGATACCGTATTGCCGCGAAATTTGCTCGTCGGCTCCCTTGCCCATGGCTATTTCTGTTTCCTGTGAAATAAAAGGTACAGAATACGTGTCAAGTGGGAGGATTAAGACAAGCAGAAGCAAAAGGGGCAGGAAAACAATTGCGATTTTTATTGATATATTCGGCATAAAATTAGCGGAGAACTTCCGCTGGCGATTGGCAATGGTTTTTTACCCTCCGGTGCCGTTCATCCGATCCTAACGAGTTCTTACCCCTTCGGGGCACGAAATCCAAGGTAAAATATGACTTGCACATTGTCCCCACGGCGAATGGGCTGTTAAAAATCAGGTGGAAAGCTGTTCGATACGGACTTCTATTTTATCAACTTGCGGATTCTTGGAAAATTTCATCTGCATTTCTCTTAAAATCAGCAATGCATTGGATACATCGCTGTTCAACTCGTAGCATTTTGAAAGGCTCCAATACACTTCAAACAAGGGAAAACCCGAGTTGGCGTCAATGACCGACTTGAATAAACTTATGGCTTTTTTATAATCTTTTCTAGATTCATGACTGTACGCCAAACCGACCTGAGCCATTTGGTAATTAATATCACTGGAAGAGGAATGACTCATAACTGCTGAATAAAATGCCTCGGCCTTATCAAATTCCTGATTTTGAAAGTGGATGTCTCCCAATAATAATGATGCACGGTCTTTCTGCGGCCCCTCACCCATTTTCTCCAAAATCGCTTTCGCGTCAGAAGCTGAGCTATCGGCGCTATCGACAATTTTTGTTATTTCAAAATAGAAGGCCTCATCTCTCAAAGTCCGCGTTTCATTGTAATATTTAAATCCCAAAAAAGAAGAACCCGCTATAACTATCGCAGCAATCACACCTATAACGGTGGAACGATTTTCCATAAAGTAAAGCATGGCCTTTTCAGAACCGGATAAAAACTGATCCTTTTCTTTAAATAAATCTTTGCGACTGACACGCTTGGTCATGAGGTAAGCCTTAATAGAATGGGGAAATATTAGAAACTAACGGTTAAATTTGGTCATGTATTGATAACTTCATTTAATCATAAAGGCCAATGCCAGACAAGCCATTTCTCTAAGCAATACAACGTTGAATTCGCTATAATGCTCATCTTACTTAAAGGTCATAATATGCACGAAAAAATTTCTATCATTGGCGCAGGGAGCTGGGGAACCGCATTAGCCATCCATTTAGCCGGCAGTTTCCATCAGATATCACTTTGGGTGTATGAAAAGGAATTATGCGACACCATCCTCCGTACCCGAGATAATGCATGGTTTCTACCAGGACACCCTTTGCCAACGAATATCAACCCCACGACGTCTTTACAATCAGCTGTCGAGGGACAGTCATTAATTTTACTGGTGGTACCTACTCATGTAATAAGACAGACCCTTTCTCAGGTTAAACCTTTTATTGAAAAAGATTGCCTTGTCATTAGTGCCAGCAAGGGAATAGAGAATGACACACTTTTCACCAGCCATCAGATCACTCAGGATGTTTTGGGTCCGAATACATCTACAGCCACCATTTCCGGCCCCACGTTTGCCAGGGAAGTCGCAGAAGGAGTTCCTTCAGCTCTCCTCGCTTCGGCAGAAAACCTTGAAACGGCGCGGCAGGTCCAAGAACTGTTTACTAATGACAAAATGAAAGTTTTTGCCAACAACGATTTGGTGGGAGTCGAAATTGGGGGTGCTTTGAAAAATGTAATCGCTATTGCCACAGGAATATCTGATGGGCTGGGCCTGGGATACAACACCCGGGCAGCTCTGATCACCCGCGGATTGGTCGAAATCAGCCGTATTGGAACGGAGCTGGGAGCCAAGCCTGAAACTTTTTATGGCCTGACCGGTCTGGGAGATCTTGTGCTCACCTGCACTGGAGACTTGAGCCGCAACCGCCAACTGGGGATTCAGTTGGGACAAGGAAAATCACTGAAAGAAATCACAGAAAGCATGAAAATGGTCGCTGAAGGAGTCTTGACTGTGAAGTCGGCTTATTCCCTGATCAGAAAATTTAATGTTCAAGCGGCTATCATGGAAGAAACCTACCGGGTCCTTCACGAAAACAAGTGTCCCAGTCAAGCATTGAAAGACTTGATGCAAGTTGAGATATCTACCGAGTTTGCCGGCATAAAGGGTTTGGAATGAACCCTGAAAATTTAAAAAAGTTATTGAAGGAGCTCCATGAGCAGAAACTGAATCCTCAGCAGGCCATGAAAAAACTTGAGACCCTGCCTTTCGAGAACCTCGACTTCGCCAAAGTTGATCATCATCGTGGACTGCGAAGCGGCATGCCCGAAGTTATTTTTTGCCCGGGAAAGACCGTTCCACAAATTAAAAAAATTATTCAGAGCATGAATCGTGCGGGCAATTCTATTCTGGCAACAAAGTTATCCAAAGAAACCTTTCGCAAATTAAAATCTTTTCTGCCTAAAAATTCAGACTACAACGAAACAGCACAGACTCTGGTCATTGAGAAAAGTAAAAAGAAAAAAAGAAGTGGCTTGATAACCATCATCACTGCGGGGACCTCAGACATCCCCATTGCAGAAGAAGCTTCTGTCACCGCTCAAGCATTGGGAAGTGAAACAGAAACTCTTTTCGATGTAGGTGTCGCTGGAATTCACCGTCTGTTCAATAATCTTGAGCAAATCCGCAAATCGCGTGTGATCATTGTTGTGGCCGGAATGGAAGGCGCTCTGGCAAGTGTAGTCGGAGGTCTGGTGGACCAACCCATCATTGCGGTGCCGACCAGCATCGGTTATGGAACATCTTTCGGTGGTGTTTCTGCTCTTCTAACCATGCTAAACAGTTGCGCTACTGGAATTGCCGTCGTGAATATTGACAACGGATTTGGAGCCGGGTGTATGGCTCACCGTATCAATATTCTTGCGGAGCCGAAAGAGACTGAATAAACCGGTTCATCCCCTCCTCAGAGCTAACCACTGGCTCATATCCAAAATCATTTTTAGCTCGGGAAATATTAAAATAATGTGAAGTTGCCAGCTGGGATGCCATAAAACGGGTCATCGGAGGTTCTTTTCTGATTCTGAAAAAACTGTATACCCCTTCCAATAAATGACCCAGGTTTGATGCTGCGCTGTAAGAAATACTGCGGCTGACAGGCGGTCGTCCTGTTTTGTTCAAAAGATTGTCGATCCAGCACCACAACTTCACCGGCTCCCCATCACTGACGAAATATGCCTTACCAGCCAGAGGGTTTCCCACGTTGAGAGCATCACAGGCTTTAAGGTGAGCGGATACGGCGTTATCAATGTAAATAACATCAACTTTGTTTTCACCCTGCCCTACCCGTACCAATCGACCTTTATCCGCTTTTTCCAAAATTCTTGGGACCAAATGCGGGTCCCCCGGCCCCCAGATAAGATGAGGCCGGATTGAAACCGTGGCTAAATCTACACCATTAGCATCTATCACGAGTTTTTCTGCAATCGCCTTGGTACGGGGGTATTCACACAAATAGCTCTCTGGGTAGGGGGTTGATTCATCCACTCCTTCTAAACAAGAGTTACCATAGATAACGCTGGGTGAACTTGTGAATATCAGTTTTTGCACTCCGCCAAGCAGACATGCCTTGATTACATTACGGGTGCCCTCAACATTAATGCTGTAGAAATCCTCTGCTCTCCC